>JAGCVN010000062.1 GCA_017962315.1 Kiritimatiellia bacterium | reverse complement strand
TGCCGATGTACTCGTTCGTTGCCTTTCGCGACATGTTTCTCATGCCTCCATTTTACTAATGGTGTCTAGTATTTGGCAAACGGGGTTGCCGAAAACCCTATCTGCATTTGCCAAGGGTGTCCGTTATTATGGCAAACTGCGGTGTTCCCGATGGGGAACTTTTGTGATTGCCATCGTTCTGAAAATATGGTATGATACTGACCGGTAACACGAATTAGGAGCGAAGTCATGTATGACATGAAACAGCTGGGCGCGTTTGTCGCCAAGGAGCGCAAAAGGCAGGGGGTGACCCAGCTGCAATTGTCGCAGGCCACCGATGTGGGCAGAAGGTTTATCGTCGAATTGGAAAGAGGCAAAGAGACGATTCAAGCAGGCAAGCTCCTAAAAGTGCTGGACACGCTTGGAATAGACTTGACGCTGACTGCACCGGAGGAAACCTGAAATGTCGCCGCCGCAAATCCGTACGGGTTCCCTTGACGTCTATCTCCTTCGTAGAAAGGTGGGGTGCTTAGATTATTCGTCGCATCGCAACGACATGCGTTTCACCTACGACGCGGAATATCTTACATCCGAAGATGCTTTGCCTCTTTCCTACGCGTTGCCGCTCAGAAGCGAGCCGTTCGATTCGGAACGAACGACGATATTCTTCGAGAACCTCCTGCCGCCCGACCAAGTACGCAGGAAGCTTGGTCCGATCTTGCATCTGTCGCGGCATAACGTCTTTGGATTCCTGGAGGCGCTTGGTGGGGACTGCGCAGGCGCGATCTCACTTTGGCCCCATGGTGAAACACCGCTTTCGGAGAACGAGCGCGTCAAGCGACTCGACGAGGATGATGCCGCTGAAATACTCGGATCGCTGAAGAAACGTCCTTTGTATGTCAACGGCATTGACGGTTACAGGATATCCGGTTCGGGCGCGCAGAATAAGTTGATTGCGAGGATTGTCAACGGCCATATTGAACTTCCTCTCTTCGGCGCACCATCGACGCACATCATAAAGCCTGCGATTGAGGACGACGAGGATTCCGTATACAACGAGTTCTTCTCCATGCGCCTGGCAGAGCGACTGGGACTTGCAACGGCGAAATGCGGATTGATGCAGGTCAAGGGAAGCATCTGTTATTGGACGGAACGTTTTGATCGGGAGATCGTGAACGGCCAGGTCCGTCGTCTCCATCAGGAAGACTTCTGCCAGATATGCGGAATCTCCGGCGAACTCAAATATGAAAGCGAAGGCGGCCCGTCGTTCGCGCAGTGCATGGCCGTGATGCAGGAGATGAAGATCTCGCTTGCGGACAGGCTGTCGTTCATCGACAGGATGATTTTCAACTATCTGATTGGGAACGCCGATGCGCACGGAAAGAATTCGTCCATCCTTTATCGCGGCAAAGGGCAAAAGCGGCTTGCACCGATCTACGATGTCATGTCAACCGTCATCTACGGCAACCTCTCGCGTGTCAATGCGATGTCGATTGGCGGAGCAAGGAAATTCGCGGAGGTGAAACGTGAGCGTTTTGGAGAGATGGCCGAGGAGACCGGGATGCGCCCGCAGCTCGCAATCGACCGCCTCGACCGGCTTGTCGCACGGATCGGCTCGGCAGCCCATGCGCTGGCCGGCGAGTTCGCTACCGAATGGCCAAGCGACGTGTACGAGAAAATCGAGTCGGTCATAGCAGATCAGGTGGAATCCCTGTGAAAAGGAAATGATGGAGCATGAAAATCGAGGAACTCATTGACAGGGGCGACGAGACGGGGCAGCGTATTCGCGAAACGTTGAACGTCCTGCTTGAATCACCGTACTTCTACAAGACGGACGACGAACGTCTCTTTCTCGTCCTGACGCGCTACAAGCGGGCGTTCGAGTCGTTCTTCGACAAGTTCTTCGGCTGGACGCTCGTGATGGACGCGAAATGCGCGCGCCTCTACAAACCGAAATGGTTCAACGAGAAGATCACGCTGCCCAACCGCGACATGTTCGGCTTCACGAAACGCGATGAATGCATGGCGTTTCTGTTGCTCATCGAGTTCTTCGAGCGGGAATGTCGCGAGCAGGGCGTGACGGCGGACGACCGCGAGAACCTGCGCTTCCGTTTCGGCGACTGGCTTGAATACGCGGCGGCCCGCTTCCGCGCGCTGATGCCCGACAAGGAGGAGAACTACACCGACGAGCGCGTGAGGCAGATTCTGCGTGACATCATGCCCGACCTCGTGCGGTATCGGTTTTTGCAGAAAGTGAGACCTTCCGCCGATGACAGCGTGAGCGAGTCCGAAACGATCTTCGAATGCCTCCCCGCCCTCTGGCATTACCAGGCCGCGCAGCTCAACCAGCCGGTGGTAGACAGCAGGCAATAGTCGATTTTCTGATAGCTTGGATTAATAGAGAGCAGAAGAAGTGCGAATCAAAATCTCATCGAATTCTGGAGTGAAATGGCGGCGAAGAAGACAAAAACACGTATTGCACATTGTGAAAATGACATTCTTAAAAATAGAAATCATCTTCAATAAATAGAAGTTTGCACTTGCTTTTGCGACCGTGAAAATGATATAATACAACCTAACTTTGAGACAACAATAGGATTCCTATGGCTCTGAACTACAACAATCTTTGGCATCGTCTGATTGATTGCGGTATGACGAAGACGCAACTTCGCATTGCCGCAGGCATGTCGACAGGTACGTTTGCGAAGCTGTCCAAGGGGGAAGCTCTCAACACTTCCACCTTGGAGAAAATGTGTAAAGTCCTTGGCTGTGACATTGGTGACATAGTAAGTTATGTGCCAGATGATGATACCAAGGAAGAGCAGAGTGAGAAGAAATGAATGCCAACGAGAACCAGATTGTCGTCTATCGGCCGAACGAGACCGTCCGGCTGGACGTGCGTCTCGAAAACGAGACGGTGTGGCTGACGCAGGAGCTGATCGTGATCGACGCCTATCCCGGCGTGGCGACCTTGGACATGCTCGCAAAGCGCGGGCGCGGCGTGAAGGTCGAGCTTGCAGACTTGAAGTCGCAAATTGCGACTTCAACAATAGATATAAGGGAGGCGGCATGATACAGAATGGAGTTCCCATTTCCGACCAGCAAGCGCACGTTGTTCCTGTGAGTGATGATGGTAATATTCAGGCACTGATCAAGACTATTCGAGGTGTTCAAATTATTCTTGACCGAGACGTGGCTAGACTGTATGGGGTTGTGACCGGGGCGTTGAACAGGCAGGTCAAGCGCAACGAAGAACGATTCCCACAGGACTTCATGTTCAGGCTGTCCGCTGAAGAATGGGATAACTTGAAATGCCAAATTGGCATCTCAAGTTGGGGCGGCGACCGACAGCTCCCATACGCATTTACTGAAAATGGCATTGCCATGTTGAGCAGCGTCCTCCGTTCGCCTACGGCCATTGAAGTGAATATCCGCATCATGCGGGCATTTTCCGCGATGCGTCGATTCTTGCTTGCGAACGCCCAGATGTTTCAGCGGATTGAGGCAGTAGAGAAACGGCAGATTGCCACAGATTCGAAAGTGGATTCCATACTTCAACGTCTTGATGCGGCAGAGCCGCCGTTGCAAGGCGTGTTTTACGACGGGCAGTTGTGGGACGCGCGGGCATTGGTGCTGAAACTTGTCGCGCGCGCGAAGCGGTCGCTGATCCTCATCGACAACTGGGCGACGGCAGAAACGCTCGACCTCTTCGCGAAGAAGCGCAAGGACGTGAAGGTTACGGTCATCACCTCTGAACATTACAAGAAGAACATACCGCACCATCAGATTTCCGATGCCGATATTGAGACCTTCAACGCGCAGTATCCGAAACTCTCCGTCCGCTACAGTGAAACCTTCCACGACCGCTTTCTCATCATAGACGACAAGGAACTCTATCTGATCGGGGCCTCGCTGAAAGACCTTGGCAAGAAGTGTTTTGCGTTCACAAAACTGGATCCAGGCGCGATTCGCGGCATCAAGAAGTCGGCGTTTTCGGACATGAAGAAAGGTGGAGCGAAATGACGGAGTTTTCAAAAACAACAAAACAACGCGGGAAGCACGGCGGCGAATTGATAGGGTTCAGGAGGTGACGTATGCCAATAGTCAGCGCCTTTACCTGCACTGGAGCATACACCGTCCTGATCATGTCGGGACTGAAGCGCGTGGAGAACCGCAGCATGATGCCGGTTCCGGCGAGGGGGCGTTGCGCGATGAGCGTTTCCAAGATATTCTTACAGAAAACAGTACGAAAAGGATAGTCGAAAGGCATGAAACCACGCGAGAGCTATCGAATCACCGCTGTGAGAGTGGTCGAGTTCCACAACCTCGGCACCACGACCATCGAGATACCCGAAGGCGGGCACCTGTTCCTTCTTGGCGATAACGGCTCGGGCAAGACCACGATTCTTGACGCGATTCACTTGGTGCTGACCGCCGGGCGCGCGATGGAGTTCAACTCCGCCGCGCACGTCGTCGGCGCGAAGGATTCCGGCGGGCGCACAATCCAGGGAATCGTGCTTCGCTACAACGCCGTCACGGGACGTCCCATGCGCGAGACGGGTATCACCTACGCCGCCGTGGAACTGAAGTCGGATGCCGGACGCGTCGTCTCGCTTGCCGTCGGGCTCTCTGCGGATGGCATGGATGTCGCCTTTGAACGCTGGGGTGGCATCGCGTCCGTTCCTGTGGGTGACCTCCCGCTCGCCGTTGAGGAGGGCGGACGCCTCCGCGCCGTGACGCAGACGGAGTTCAAGCGCGGCATCACCGCCCTGATGGGCGGCAAGTACTACGGACACATCAACGACTACGCCGATGCGGTCGGGGCGCGTCTTTTCGGCGGCGAGGCGAAATACGCCGATGTCTGCAAACTCCTGCGGACGGCCAAGGCGTATCGCGAAATCGCGGCGCGAGCGGCGAACTACGACGACCTCTTTCGTAAATTGCTCGAAGAGCCGAGCCGCGACACGTTTGAACCGCTCCTAAAGGGACTTCGCGAACTGGAGGAAAGCAAGGGACGCCTTGAGCAGATTGACGAGCGGGCAACCTACTTGAAAGAACTCCGGCGCGAATCCGAGCGGCTTGAGAAGCTGCGCCTTCATACCGACCTTGTGACCTGGGCTGAAGCCGATGCGAAACGTGCCGCCGCCGAACGCAAAGGAACGGCGATTGCCGAATCAGAACAGGCAGCGCAAAGGGAACTCGCCTCGCTTGAAAACGAGTGGGCGGCGTTGAAGGACGACGTCGCCCACGCGCGGGAGCGGCTTTCGGATTTGCGGGCGAAAGATAAAACTGGCCTTGTCGGACAGGAAAAGGCCGCCGTGCAGCGACTCTCGGAGGCGGAGAGGAAATTGTCCGAAGCAGAACGTGTCCTTGCCGAAGACCGTCGTTCAGCGCAAGAGGCGGAAAAGACGGCGAAGGCTACACGTGAACATCGCGCATCGGCGTTTCGCAAGCAGGCGGACGAATTGATGTCCGCCGGCAAGACGGCGAATTTCTCATCTGGCGAAATCGCGGATGCGCTGTATGGTGCGGACGCGCGCGATTTGACGGAGTTGTTTGCAGAAGCGCGTACCAGGGGCACGGCGGAAATCAATGCGCGCTCGGATGCGGCATTTCAAGCGCGCGCCGAAGCCGAGGGCGCGCAGCGCGAAACCGAAGGACGCCGTAAGGAACTTGATGCGATACGCGCACGCGGCGAGAACCTACCGGATATTCACGGCTTTGCCGAGGCGCGCGAGGAGTTGCGCGCGAAGATGCTGGGGGCACGTCCGCTCTACGAACTGCTGGAGCCGGCGTCGGGATGCGATGCGCGACATCTTGCGTTTTTGGAACGGCTTGTCGGCGACGATTTTCTTGCAACGTGGGTTGTGCGGCCCGACGAGGCGGATCAGGTACGGCGGATTGTGTGGTCGGCAACAACAAGCGTACAACAACAAGGTGTAGGCCCGACCGTGTCTGTGCGAGGGGAATCGGATGATGTGTCCGTCAATGACCTTGCGCCGTGGCTGGGAACGTTCGTGTCGTTTGAGGAATCCGACGTCGAGGCGGTGCGTCTGCTCGCGCGGCATCTTGCGGCAAAGGTGGGGCCGAGGGACGGCGACTTCCTTTCGCAGAAGATATGGCTCTTCAGGGGACGCGAGGGGCTTTTAGCCACGGCGAAGCCGCGTCTCATCGGCGCGAAGGCGCGCGCGGCGGAGCAGGCGCGTCTGGAAAAGGCGGCCGAGGCTCGGTTCGCGGAAGCGGAACGCCAGGAAAAGTCTGCGATAAAGAAACGCGCCATATGCGAGCAGGTGCTTTCCGCGTTGCAAGCGTTCATGGTGAAACTGGAAGATGCGCGAGACGTCTCCGTACGCGAAACCTCCGCCGTGAACGCAGCCGAGGCGGAACTGCGTCGTGTTGCCGATCGCGCATCGATCTCCGAAACACGCGCAGAGGAACACCGCCGTGCGGTGGCAGTGTGCCGTGACGAACTCGAGGACGTGCGAGTGAAAATGCGCGCGGAGGGAATTGACGGTTCACTTGAAAAGCGCATCGCGTCAGCCGAAAAGACCGTTCGCGACAAGGAACGCGCGGCGGATGCGGCGCGGGAGAGAATCGGCGGCGTACGCGGACGGCTCGACGCTCTTGCGAAGACGCGCGCGGCTTGCGAAGCCGAGGCGGAGGAGGCGTCCGTACGCGCGACGGAAGCGCTGGGGCGTTTCGCGGCGTTTGTGCCGGAAGGAAAAGATGCCGCGCAGTTTACGGCGGAGGAGTATCCGCAGTTCGCCCTGGACGGTGCTGACTATCCGGCCCTGCGCGAAGGATTGGCGAAGGAGTCGGGCGCGGCGGAGGCGAAGATCGAACAACGCATCCGCGACCAGAAGGGCGAGACGTATGCGTTTTCGTTCGACCGGGCGGCGAACAGCATCACCGACCGTCGCGGAAGTACGCTTGCGGAAGTGCTTGCGGACGAAACGCGCCGCGTAGAGGAGCTCAGGGGCGTTCTCGACAAGAAGAGCCGCGAGGTGTTCGAGCAGATATTCATGGGCGAGGTCATGCGGCGGCTCTACCTCGACCTCATGCGCATCACGGATTTGACCGGGCGCATCCAGCGTCAGCTCGCCGGACGGAAATTCGGGTCGAACCGCTATGCGTTTTCCATCTCGCCCATCCCCGAATACGAAGGATTCGTCCGACTCGTCCGTAAGGGGTACGCGCTCGACTCCGGCGGAGAAAAGGACGAGCTGCGTGACTACCTTGAACAGCACAGGGACGAAATCCTGAACGCGGATATCGACACGGTCCCCGACATCTTTGATTACCGCAAGTGGTTCCGTTTCGAGCTGAAGGTCGTGACGGAGAACGAGGAAGGACGCGTCATCGACCGCAAGGTGAAGAGCATGGGATCGGGCGGCGAACAGGCCGTGCCGAACTACCTCCTGATCCTTACCGTCGCGGAATTCCTCTTCCACGGCGGCGACGGCGTGGAGCCTCCCAAGACGGCGCTCCTGCTGTTCGACGAAGCCTTCTACGGGATCGACGCGGCGCGGCGCGACCAGCTCCTCGCTTTCGCGGACGCGCTTGGACTCCAGCTGTTCGTGTCGTCGCCGGACCAGGACGGCGTGAAGCGCGAGATCAGACATTCCGTTTCGCTGATCGTGGTGAAGGACGAAAACCTCGACGTGCATCTGACGCCCGTCGTCTGGCGCAACGTCGCCACGCAGGGCGATTTGCTTGGCGGCGATGCACCGGAAGTCGGCATGACGGTCAAGGAGGAAACGAAATGAGTGAGAGTCCGCTGACCAAAGACAAAATCGCCACGGCGATTGAAAAAGCGCCTGCGGTGGCGGATGTGCTGAAGAAACTTGCGGGCAAGGTCGCGCGAGGCGTCGTGTTGCCAGCGTCATTCACCGCAAGGGGGCTCGATTACGCGGTGCAGCGCGAGCTGGAGCGTCTGTTCGGTACGATCGGACGCCGCAATTCGGACGGGGCCTTGCAGATGATGATTCCGCCGCATCTCTGCGAGCCATGCTCCTGGATCGATGCCATGTCATTCTTCGGATTTGAAAAGCAGGCCGCCGAGGACTCCGCAGATGATGTCTTCGCCCGTCTAAAGCTGCTGCTGCCGAACATGGACTGGTTTGTCGACGCACTTTCAAAAAGCGACGAAATCACACGCTATCTTTCCCGTGCCGAGAATCGTAGCGAATGGCTTACGCTTGCAAGATACGTGCTGCAAAACTATTTTCACGATCATCGGTCGTACACAACGCTTTCCCAACTCGGCGCCGACATTTTCAATGACAGCAAGAAACTCCGCTGCGGAGCGCTCCGCAATCAGCTGAGAGCGATATTCTCGGCAGTTCTCCACGGCTCCAAAATCGGCGAGAAGGAACTGTTCGAGGGCATGGGGATTTTCGACAATCCCTACACGTCAAGCGTGACACTCTGCGCTCCGATATCGTTCGAGGCGGGCGGAAAGGAGTTTGATTTCCCTCTCGCCCATTACGAGGCCGGGATGGCGTGCCAGCTCCCGCTCGCGACAGTTCTGGAAATTACCGCGATGAGCTGGCACGGAAATCGTCCGGAGATCGTTACAAGCGAGAACGCGTCGCCGTTCATGGACCTTGTGAACGAGCGGGCGCCGTGCGTATACACGGAAGGGTATCCCAACGCCGCTGTCAGGATGTTTCTCCGCCGATTGAGTAAATTCAAGCCGAAGTGCACTCATGCGGGCGACGCCGATCTCGACGGATTTCTCATAGCGTGCCAGGTGCGCGATTGCATCCCTGGAACGGAAATCATGGCGCAGAAGGCGATGTTTTGGGCGAGGCGGTTCAAACTAGACGCCGGCATTACGCTGACAGACGAGCAGCGGCGTCGCATCGCGGCATACATTGCCAAGGAAGACGCCGATCACTATGTCGCGGCAGAAGCAAAGGAGATGCTCGACTGGGGACGATGGATCGAGCAGGAGTCGTTCGCGTCCATCTTCGCCGCGAAGAAAGGGAGGGACGGCAGATGAAGCGTAGGCGTGACAGCGAGGGGCCAGACCTCTTCGTAGGGATGGATGCGGACGGTCACGCGGAACGCGTGACCCTACCGGCGGTCGCACCGCGCCCGCCCTACCGTGATGGTTTCTCTGTCGGCGACGTGTCGCTGATTAGCTCTCCGCTTGTGGATGAGACGAAGGAATGGCTTTCGGCACGTGCGCTTACGCTCGGCAACATGCTGTCGAGCGAACGCGCCGTCGAGTACGTCGCGATCCTGCGTGCGCTTGCCGTGTTTCGCGCGGAACACGAGCCGGAACCCCTGCACGAGGACGTAGAGCGAAAAGTTTGCGGAGAAGACGCCGAGGCGTCTGCATCGGTCACATTCAAGGCCGACATCCACCAGCTGAAGGAATGGAACCTCGTCACGGAGCGTATCGAGAAGGAGCGATTGCGCGGCTACCGAGACAACCGGCGTGCGAAGTTCCGCTACCGGATGTGCGACGACGCAGCGGCGTTCGTGGAATGGCTGGAGGACCGCCATGCACACGACCTCATGCCCAGCGGTGGGGACGAGACGGGGAATCTTCTCGACATGCAGCGGTCGATCCTTTCCGAACTGCGAAGAATGCTGCATCGGGTCGATGCTGCGAACGTCGGCTACGAGACGGCGGGGGACGTTCTTTTTCGCGTCGATCAGGTGTCGCGCTACGTCGATGCAACGGCGAAGACGCTTCAGGAACTCAATCTGCGCCTCCTGAGTTTCGGCATCGCCGAATTCTCCGCAGAAGAGGCAAAGCCGATCGTCGATGAACTTGCGGTATTCCTTGAACGGTTCGGAAGGCGTTTCGGGACGCTTCGCGAGGACATCCTACGCGATGTCGAGGAGATGCGGCGCGACTGCCATGCGAAACGGTGGAAGGCGTGTGCGGATACGTTGGCGGCGGAGACCTCGCGTTTCCGGCATATCGCGTCCGTGAAGATTCCAGACGCGCAGCGCATTCTCGCCGATGCATCTCTCTTCTATGGCGCAGGTGGCACGCTCGTCTCGCTCATGTCGCGCATCGGCGATTCGGCGCGCAAGGTCTGGGGAAAGCTCAACGCAAAGCTGCGCGAACTTGAGCGCCGCAACCACCGCATCGAAGATGTCGGCGCGCGCCTTGCGGAACTCGCGTGTCTTGGTGAAGGGGAAGTACCGCACCATTGGCTGCAGCGGTTTCTTGAACCTGCGGCGATGTGCGGAGACGCGCAGGTGAGGCCGAATGGCGAGAAGTCCGTGGCACCGCTACCCAAGAGGGCGTCGAACGTCAAAACCCAGAAGATCATCTCGTGGATTACGCCGCGCAAGGTCGGGGAGCGTCCGGACGTCGCATCCATCGCGCAGGAACGCGCGAAGCGTCTGAAGGATTGGATGGACGCGCGCGGAATCTATCCGTCGCGTGAAGCTGCCGCGCTTTCTGGAGGTACCTATTCCGAGTTCGGGGATTTCGCCAACTTGATGCAGATCATTGAGCATGTCTGGCTGGGAGGTGGCGAGAAGGCACGGAAACTCCTTAATGTCCGCGGCACGCCGACAGGAGAGGGTGTTAAAGTCTCAATCGACACAGCCACGTTGGAGTTTGAAGACATCATGCTTGAACGGAGCAAGAATTGAAACATGGTACTGAAATGAAAAAGATACGTTGTCCATATTTCGAGCTGAACGACCTTGAGCGTGCGTACCACGACAAGGAGTGGGGGACGCCGTGCCGGAACGACCGCAAGCTGTTCGAGTACCTGATGTACGAGGTGCTGCAGTGCGGCCTGAGCTGGGACACGATCATCCAGAAGCGTGCGGCGTTCCGCGTCGCGTTCGAGCGGTTCGACTTCGAGAAAATCGCCTGCTACGGCGAGCGTGACATCGCGCGCATCCTCGCCGTGCCGGGCATGATCCGGTCGCGGCGCAAGATTGAGGCCATCATTCACGATGCGAAACAGTTCATCGCGCTGCGCCGCGAATGCGGTACCTTCGCGAAGTGGCTCTGGGCGTTCACGGACGGAAAGACGCTGCACAATCCCGACAATGCGAAGTCCGATGACTGGAGCGCGCCCGCACGCACTGAACTTTCCGACCGCATCGCCGACGAACTCAAGGCGCACGGCTTCAAGTTTCTTGGTTCGGTGACCATCTATGCGTTCATGCAGTCCGTCGGTCTCGTCAACGACCACGCCCGCTTCTGCTTCCGCTATAAGGAACTGCGCAAATGAGATGGCATGGGAAAGAGGTGTGTGCGTGAATGCATAAGGAAACCGCGCCGTACCGGCAAAGGCAGAATAGAATCTGAAAAAAACTAGGTTTTCTACTTGGATAGTTGTGGGAAATGTGGTAAAGTGGAAACACGTTTTTTGACGGCGGGGATTGTGCCTGTCGGCAAAGGGGCGGTAGGGGCCGCCCACTGAGAAACGTGATGAAAGGTTCAAGAAATGAAAAAAGACATCCATCCCGAATACGTTGAAGCCACGATTACCTGCGCGTGCGGAAACGTCATCCACACCCGTTCCACCCGTAAAGCGATGAGCGTGAACACCTGTGCGGCCTGCCACCCGTTCTTCACCGGAACCCAGGCGATGGTCGATACAGAAGGCCGTGTTGACGCATTCAACAAGCGTTACGCGAACTTCAAGTTGCCGATCAAAGGCGCGAAGAAGTAAGTTCGCCTCGTTCATTCCGCAACGTGCCTCCGCGTTGCGGAATTTTCTGGTCTGAAGCATGATTTCCAAGGAACAGATCCAGCGTGTGTTGGATAAGATTCAGGCGTGCGAACGGGATTTGTCCGATCCCGGAGTGCTGGGGAATCCGCGTCTCTACCGCGAGAAGGTCCGCGAGCATACTTCGCTGAAGAAGCTGGAGGGTGCGTCGCATGACTATTTCAAGCTCCTCGACGACCTTGAGGGGAACCGGATTCTCGCTGCCGATGAAACCGGGGACGCGGAGATGGCCGAGATGGCGCGCGAAGAGATCGCCGCAATCGAGGCGAAACTCCCCGAGGCGGAACGGTCCGTCCTGCTCGCCCTTCTGCCGCCAGATCCGACAGATGCCCGCAATGCCGTCTTTGAAATCCGTGCCGGAACCGGCGGGGACGAGGCGGCGTTGTTTGCCGCGGATCTCTTCCGGATGTATTCCCGCTACTGCGAGGCTGTCGGCTGGAAGATCAACATAATGGATCAGAGCGAGACGGAGCTAGGCGGGTTCAAAGAAATCGTGTTTACCGTGGTCGGCGAAGGTTCCTACGGGCGTTTCCGTTTTGAGAGCGGGGGACACCGCGTCCAGCGGGTCCCCGTGACCGAGGCGCAGGGGCGCATCCATACGTCCGCCGCAACGGTTGTCGTTTTCCCGGAAGCGGACGAGGAGGACGATATCGAGATTCCGGAATCGGAACTCCGAATCGATATTTTCTGCGCGGGGGGGCACGGCGGCCAGGGGGTGAACACGACCTATTCCGCAATCCGCATCACCCATCTCCCGACGGGGCTTGTCGCCCAGTGCCAGGACGAACGCAGCCAGCACCGCAACAAGGAAAAGGCGATGGCCGTCCTAAAGTCGCGTATCCTCGACCAGCGCCGGACGCAGGAAGAGGCCGCACTCGGGCAGAACCGCCTCTCCCTGCGCGGCTCGGGCGACCGGTCGCAGCGTATCCGCACCTACAATTTTCCCCAGAATCGGGTTACGGACCATCGTGTCAATCTTACGCTCTACAGTCTCGACCGGATTCTGGAAGGCGCCCTTCAGGAACTCCTCGATCCGCTTCATGCGTTCGATGCCGAACAACGGCTGAAACTTCAGTTTGAAAAAGAGGCTTGTCAGGCGTAAATGTGGGTGTTTTATGCCGACTTTCGGGCATTTAGCCGACACATTGATTCTCCTTCATCGTCTTTCCGTTTGATTGAAACGCTGAGACACGGGGGCGCAGAGAAGAACCGATTTCGAGGTGCGGGTATTCGGCGCAAGGAACGCAAAGGGGAATATGCCGTCGTCAACGATGTTTCCGGGGAGGATGTTCCCGACGCTTTCGTTCTGGCGAGGGCGGTCGTTTTATCTCTGCGTCTCTGTGCCTCTGGCCTATACGTTCGATTGGTGACAACCGAAACAACTTGTAAAGACAACATCCTTCTTTCGCCGCACAACAGCGCGGCGTTTTCATAACTGCGCATGGTTGTGCGCGGAAGAACCAAACGTTGTTTTTAAGTTGTTCATGTTGTTTTCAGAAACTTACCCTCATGTACATTCCCGCGCCGAGGCGTGAGCGGGGGGGCAGCGTTCAAAAAACGCGCGAGTTTTCCCTCTCGTCGCCTTCCCGGAGAAACCATCGCTTCGCACCTCGAAAATACCCTTTTCTGGCTGAATCAGACCCGCACTCATGCACGAAGTCCCGGAAAAGAAGGCAAGGCGTAGCGCTTGGCGAGTTCATCGTTCACTTCCGCCTCGAAGCCCGGGATTTCTGTCAGATCCATGTCCCAGAATACCTTGTTGCGTAGAATCTCACCTGTTTCCGGATTTTCCTTGAAATATGCGAGAATCTGCGGAGAGTCGTTTCCTGCGCCTGATCGGTAGAACGCGATCAACGCGGCCATCGAGCGGGAAAGTCCCGCCGGGCAGTGCCCGAATATTCGCGTGTAGTCCAATACTGTCGGAAGGATGCGGACTTTCCATTTCGACACGCTGTTTAGGCTAATCGAGAGAAGCCGGTGGTGGGCGAAAGGATTCGCGAACCGTTCCAGGACGGATTCCGCGTAGGCACGTTTTTCCGCGTCTGGGAGGGGTACGGTCGGGAAAATCTCATCGAAGAGGATTTTCCGGAAGAGGGCATTGTACGATGGATCGGCGACCAGCTGATCGACAAACGTGAAGCCGTCCAGATGTCCCGCAAGGGCGGTTGCTGTGTGCGCACCGTTCAAGAAGCGGACTTTACGTGTGCGGTAGGGTGTCATGTCTGCCGTGTAGACGGCGTTTATCCCCGCGCGTTGCAACGGGAATTCGGATTCCAGGTCGAATCCGTTCGCCGTCGCCGAGGCGGGAATTTCGATGACGAAGAAGTGAAAGGGTTCGCCGCAGACCAGTACGTCGTCACGTAGACCCAGCCGTGCGGCGTATCGTTCCGCCGATTCTTCGTCCGGCCGTCCCGCGACGATGCGGTCTACCAGCGTCGAACAGAATACGCACTCCGTTTCAATCCACTCGGCGAGTCCGGATTCACCCCAGTCGACGACGTAGTTCAACACGCACCGTTTCAGGTTGTCACCGTTGTGTTCGATCAGTTCGCAGGGTAGGAAAACAAGTCCACCCAGCCCCGCCTCGTGGCGCGCTTTCAACAGGTGCGCCACCTTGCGGGGGAAGGTGTCTTCGCCTTTTTTGTATTCAATTCCGGCCTCTGTCGTGTTCGAAACGACAAACCGCAGCGACGGCGTTGTGCGCACGAGTGTTTCGACAGCCGGCCACTCGCCCAACGCCGAGAGGACGCCGTTCACGATGCGGATCTCTTCCAGTTCTTCCACCGGTTTCCCGTCTTTGACACCGCGAAGACAGGTGTGATAACGTCCCCCGGACGCATTGAGACATTTCGACGGCGCGGTCAACTCTTCGCCGATCGGCTGGACGATTTGGACCCGTCCGTTGAATCCCGCCCGGTCGTTCATCCGTTGGATCATCCAGTCGATAAAGCAGCGGAGAAAATTTCCCTCGCCGAATTGCAGTACCTTGACATCCTGTTCGTTCATATTCATCCAGTCCACCGTTGGTGACGTGTTTCAGAGAATCGTGCGGAGAAAACGGCCGGTATGTGAATGGGGACAGGCCGCGACTTCTTCAGGCGTTCCCGCGCAGACCAGGTTGCCGCCTTTGTCACCGCCGTCCGGTCCGAGGTCGATGATGTAATCGGCGCACTTCATCACGTCGAGGTTGTGCTCGATCACGACCACCGTGTTACCGCTTTCCCGTAGTTTCAACAGGAGCTGCATCAACTTGTTCACGTCGTCGAAGTGCAGCCCCGTCGTAGGCTCGTCCAGCAGATAGAGCGTCTTTCCTGTCGCCCGTTTCGAGAGTTCCGCCGAAAGTTTGATACGCTGCGCCTCGCCTCCGGAGAGCGTCGTGGAGGACTGTCCAAGCCCGATGTAGCCGAGCCCGACTTTCTCCAGCGTTTCCAGTTTCCGTGAAATCATTGGGACTGCCTTGAAAAACTCCAGCGCCTCGGACACGCTCATGTCCAGGACTTCGGCGATGTTTTTGCCGCCATAGCGGACATCGAGCGTCTCTTTGTTGTAACGGCTGCCCCCGCACTGTTCGCAGGTGACGTAGACATCGGGCAGGAAACTCATCTCCAGCTTGCGGAGTCCGTCCCCGGTGCAGACCTCGCAACGTCCGCCCTTCACGTTGAAGCTGAACCGTCCCGGATCGTATCCGCGCATCTTCGCCCCGGGCGTGGCAGCAAAAAGTTCTCGGATACCCGTGAACGCACCGGTGTAGGTGACGGGGTTGCTGCGCGGCGTCCGCCCGATCGGACTTTGGTCGATCTCGATCACCTTGTCCAGGAATTCCGTCCCGGTGATCCGTTTGAACGCACCGGGCTTTTCCTTCGATCCGTAGAAAAGCTGGAAAAGGTGGCGCTTCAGAATGTCGCTGATGAGGGATGATTTGCCGGAACCCGAAACGCCGGTCACGCAGACGAAACATCCGAGCGGGATTTCGACATCGATGTTCTTCAAGTTGTTTTCCGACGCACCGAAAATCCTCAGTCGGCGTTTGCCCGGCTTGACGCGCTCGCGCGGAAACTCCACCTTCCGCCGCCCCGAAAGGTAATCTGCCGTGAGTGAACCTTTGGCCTTGAGCAGACCGGCGTAAGGGCCTTGGTAGACCACCTCGCCGCCTTTCACGCCGGCACCGGGACCGAGGTCGATTACGTAATCCGCATTGCGCATCATCTCTTCGTCGTGTTCGACGACGACCACGGTGTTGCCGCGTTGTTGCAAGGCTCGGAGCATGGCGATCAACCGCTCGTTGTCGCGCGGGTGCAGACCGATCGTCGGTTCGTCCAATACATACAACACGCCGGTCAGCCCGTTCCCGATCTGCGTGGCGAGACGGATCCGTTGCATTTCACCGCCGGAGAGCGTGGAACTCTCTCGGTCGAGCGAAAGGTATTCCAACCCGACGTCCAGCAGGAAACGGAGTCTACGGCGGATTTCGCGGAGAATGTCGCCGACGGCGCCCTCTTCGGCTGGACGGAGTTTCAGATTGTCAAAGAATTCGACCGCCTCGGTGATGCCCATGTGCATGACCTCGATGATCGTTTTACCGCCGACGGTGCAGACGCGGCTTTCGGGACGGAGGCGTGCTCCGTGGCAGTCGGGGCAATCCTGCTTGCTCATGAACTGGGCAAGCTTGTCGCGCACGTCATCGCTCTCGTTCTGCTCGTAACGCCGTTTCAAGGTCGCGATTACCCCTTCGAAGGGACGGTCTTCGTTCCGCCATTCCAATTCAAGATTCCGCGTGTCTCCGCCGTGCATGAGAATTTTCCGGAAACGGGCGGGGAGATCTTTGAAGGGAGTGTCGAGTGAAACATTGTACATCGCGGCCACGCGCTCAAGCAGGTACTTGTAGTAGACGATCGCATGGTGCCCGGCGACGCGCCAGGCCTTGATCGCCTCGCCGAGCGGTTTCTCTTTGTCCGGGACGACCAGTTCTTCGTCGAAGTTCCAGAGCGCGCCGAGTCCTGAACAGGTTGGACACGCGCCGAACGGGCTGTTGAACGAGAACGAGCGGGGCTTCAATTCTTCAAAGCTGATACCGCAGTCCGGGCAGGCGTTTTTTTCAGAGAAAAGGATTTCGCGTTCCTTCGGCGTCTCGTTCGCCCCCGCCTCCTTCAACGCTTCTGCGGAAAGACCGGCGACGGTCTTGACCTCCTTCCCGGTAACCGGGACAATCTGCGCCATGAGGATGCCTTTCCCCTGTTTCAAGGTCGTTTCGACGGAATCCGTGAGGCGGCTCCGGATGTCAGGCGAGATGGCGAGCCGGTCCACCACAGCGTCGATGTTGTGGCTCTTTTTCTTGTCGAGGTCGGGTACGTCATCGAGCGCATACATCTGTCCGTCCACACGGACGCGGGCGAATCCCTGCCGGCGGATCTCCGAAAGCACGTCTTCGTGCCGGCCCTTGCGACCGCGTACGAGCGGCGCGAGAAGGATGACGCGCG
The DNA here is from genome assembly GCA_017962315.1 of Kiritimatiellia bacterium. GTDB lineage: Bacteria > Verrucomicrobiota > Kiritimatiellia > RFP12 > UBA1067 > RGIG8368. Next base: position 13,776 of record JAGCVN010000062.1, on the reverse strand, counting down.
TCTTTTCAGGAAGCCGCAACAACTGGTCTACGATCTCTTCCGCGCTCTGCTTGCGCACGGGTTTTCCGCATTTCGGACAGTGCGCGAGGCCGATGGAACCGTAGAGCAGTCGGAGGTAGTCGTGGATTTCGGTGACCGTCGCCACGACGGAACGCGGGTTACTCCCGGTCGTCCGCTGTTCGATGGAAATCGCCGGCGAAAGCCCCTCGATGTGTTCGACATCGGGTTTCTGCATCTGGTCTAGGAACTGGCGCGCGTAGGCGGAGAGGCTTTCTACGTAGCGTCGCTGTCCTTCGGCGTACAGCGTGTCGAACGCGAGCGAGGATTTCCCTGAACCGCTCAACCCGGTGATGACGGTCAGGGAATTGCGGGGAATGCGCACGTCCACGTTCTTCAGATTGTGCTGCTTCGCCCCGGTAATCAGAATGTCTGCCATGTCACACGTTCCCTCGTTTCAGAAGGTTGAGAAGGTATTGCCCGTAGGAGGATTTCCGCAACTTCTTGGCCAGTTCGGCAAATTCTTCGTTCTCGATGAACCCCAATCGCCACGCGATCTCTTCCGGGCAGGCAATCTTCAATCCCTGCCGGTCTTGGATGGCTTTGACAAACGCGGTCGCATCTACGAGGGAATCAAGCGTCCCCGTGTCGAGCCAGGCATATCCGCGCCCCATCAGCTTGACCCGGAGCTGCCGGCGTTCTAAGTAGATACGGTTGATATCGGTGATCTCGTATTCGTTGCGGGCGGAAGGTTTCAGACCTTTCGCGATCTGCACGACATCGTTATCGTAGAAGTAAAGTCCGACGAGGGCGTAGTTGGAAGCTGGATTCTTCGGTTTCTCCTCGATGGAACAGACATGGCCTGCAGCGTCGAACCCGACAACTCCGTAGCGTTCTGGATCATTGACGTAGTAGCCGAAGACGGTTGCGCCCGACGAAAGGTTTGCCTCCTGCACGAGACGGGAAAGCCCGCCCCCGTAGAAGATGTTGTCGCCGAGGATCAGGCAGACGGAGTCCTTCCCGATAAACGAGGCACCGAGGACAAAAGCCTGCGCGATGCCGTTCGGTTTCTCCTGCACCTTGTAGGAAAGGCGGATCCCGAACTGCGAACCGTCGCCCAGCAGCGATTCAAACTGGTGCGTCGCCTCCGGCGTCGAGATGATCAGGATATCGCGGATTCCCGCCAGCATCAGCGTGGAAAGGGGGTAGTAGATCATCGGTTTGTCGTAAACAGGAAGGAGCTGTTTGCAGATGATCTGCGTGACCGGGAACAGCCGCGTTCCGGAACCGCCCGCCAGAATGATGCCTTTTCTCGCCATGGTGTCCAGCCTTCCGGTTCAGGTGGTGAAGATTTCGCGGTAACGGGGCGCCCAGTAGGAGAGGAAGAGATCGGCCCCGGCGCGGTCGATCGCCATAAGCGATTCCCGCACCATGTCCATCAGATTGCCCCAGCCTCGTTCTGCGGCGGCGATGAGCATCGAATACTCGCCGCTGACGTTGTAGGCGGCGACGGGAAGATCGCTCGCCTCCCGGATTTTCTGCAAGACGTCAAGATAGAACAACGCGGGTTTGACCATCAGGATGTCCGCTCCCTCCTCCTCATCGAACTCGGACTCGCGCAAGGCGGCCCGGAGGTTCGCGTAGGACGCCTGGTAGCCTTTTCGGTCGCCCTGTCCCGGTTCGGAATTCTCTGCGTCGCGGAACGGGCCGTACATGCTCGAGGCGAATTTACTGGAGTATGCCATGAGCAGGGTGTCCTGCATATCATGGTCGTCGAGCGTTTCCCGGATCTCCAGGATCTGTCCGTCCATCATCGCGCTCGGCGCGACGACATCCGCGCCCGCCTCCGCGTGCGAGAGCGCGACTTTTGCGAGAAGCGCGTTGGCGGCATCGTTTTCAACACTGCCGTCCGGGCGCAGCGGGCCGCAATGCCCGTGCGACGTGTAGGCGCAAAGGCAGACGTCCGTCATCACGACCAGGCCGGGGTAAGCGCGTTTCAACTCGGGGATCGCCCGCTGGACGACGCCGCGCGGGTTGTACGCCTCTGTCCCGTCGCCGTCCTTTTGCGCGTCGTCCTCGCATTGTCCGAACAGGAGGACGCCGCCGACGCCTTGGGCGACGACTGGTTCAAGTTCGCGGATCAGCGTGTCGATGCTCATGCGGAACTGTCCGGGCATCGCGTCGATCGGTTCGCGTCGCTTGTCGCCTGCGACTACGAAAACGGGCCAGACGAATTTCGAGGCGGGGGGAGGGGGCGCGTCGAACATGGCACGGATTTCCGGCGTCCTTCTGAGCCGGCGGAGGCGGATTTCGGGAAACATCTTATGCTCCTTTCGAGTGGATGGCTTTAGCTAACAGGTCGTACCCGCGCGCCCCGGTGATTTCGACGGGGAGAAAATCGCCGGTTTTCGCGCCGGAGGGGACGTCCTTCACGCGGGTTTCCCCGTCGACATCCGGTGCCTGTCGGGGAAGACGCGCCGTCCAGCACCCTCCTTTTTTCGCGGGTGGACGCGACAGCAGTGCGCGGTCCCGCTGGCCGATGAGCGAACGCGCCCGTTCACGGACGATCTTCTGTTGCGCGGTCATCAAGGCGTCGCGTCGCGCTTCCGCAACTTCCAGAGCCGGGACGTCGGGAAGCAGGAGTGCGCGCGTGCCCTCTTCCGGCGAATAGACGAAGGTACCGAGATGGTCGAACCGGGAAACCTTCACATAGTCGAGCAGTTCCTCAAACGCGGCGTCGGTTTCGCCGGGGAAACCGACGAGGCAGGTGGTGCGCAACGTGATTCCGGGGACGGCTTTGCGCAGGCGTTCCGCGAAACCGAGCGTGGCGTCGATCGCGTCCGCCCGTCCCATCGCTTTCAAGATGGAAGGATTGCAGTGCTGGACCGGGACGTCCAGATAGCGGCAAAGGTGTTTCGACGTCGCCAGAAGCTCCAGGACTTCGTCGGTCACGGCGGAGGGGTATCCGTAGAGAAGGCGGAGCTGGAAGTCGCCGTCCAACTTGTCCAGCTTCCGGAGCAGCGGCGCGATACGCGGTTTGCGGTCTGGCGAGAAATCCCGCCCGTAACGTAACACGTCCTGGGCGATCAGGTTGATCTCCTTCACGCCGGCTTTGATCATCGCGCGTGCTTCGCGCAGGAGGTCTGCTTCAGACCGGGAACGGAAGGGGCCGCGGATTCCGGGAATTGCGCAGAATGCGCACCGGTGGTCGCATCCCTCGGAAATTTTCAGGTAGGCGAACGGCCCGCCGGTGAAGAGCAGGGTGGGGTAGGCGGGGTTGTAGATTTTCGCCGGCCTTTCGCCGCCCGCCTGCATGCGTTTCGGGCGTCTCCCCTGTTCAAGCTTCTTGACGATTTCGGAGACGGATTCAAGATTGTCCACGCCGAGAAAGGCATCGACGTCGGGAAAAGCCTTGGTTAGTTTCTCTCGGTAACGCTGCACCATGCAGCCCGCCACGATCACCGCCCGGCAACCACCGGCGCGTTTCTGTTCGCAGGCGGCGAGAATGGCGTCCGCCGCCTCCTCGCGCGCGTCCTGGATGAAGGCGCACGTGTTGACGAGGATGATGTCGGCATCTTCCGGCGAATGTGCCAGCGTGATGTCGTCTCGTTTCAGAAATCCCGCCATAAGCTGGGTGTCAACGAGGTTTTTTGAACACCCCAGGGAAACAAAACCTACCGAAAGCCTCATTCGATCTCCTTCTCATCGAAACGGGATTCAGTCTACCATATCTCCTCCTTTCCCCGCAAAGGATTTCTATGGCGGCAAATCAAAGGATTTCTACAAGATTTGACTTGATATGTACCGGTGGTAGTGGTAGACTTTACCTGTTCTCGGGACGGGTGCCTTTGAGAAATGACTTGAGTCGAGTACGGATGTGTGCCGTTTTTGGCGAAGACGGATGAAGGGAAATGGTATGAAAAAGGTTGTCGCGGCACTGATTGCGTCTGCTGGGATGTTGTTCGGCGTGAACGGCGCCGAATACAAGGGAAACTACATCTATGCGGGGCTGATGGAGTACAGGGTGAAGGGACTGGACGGCATGAATGTCCCCGTCGGCCTTGTGACGGTAAAAGTCGGCAAACCTTCCACGAAGAAGACCTGCAAGGTGACGATGGACATCCAGAAGGCGAACGTGAAGCGTGTCCGTGTCACCGGCGAGTTGGCCCTCCGCGATGACGGCGAACTGACGGGCAAACTGGGCAAGGGTGCGGATGAATACGAGGTGGAAATCGTCGACGAGCATCATTTCGAGTTGGTCAACATTTCGAACGGGATGTACATTAACTGCGGTCGAAACTATTTGGAGGGACCTGACGCGAAAGCGAAGGCCGCCCAGTACAGCCCCTACGTCGGTGTCTGGAACGCGCAGCTCACCGTAGAAAAATACGGTGATGTCTATGTGAATTGTGTTGTGAGTTCGAAGGGTATCGTCCAAGTCTTCTGCTGGGGATGGAACAGCAAACTGCGGGGGGCCTGCAAGACCAGGCTCGTTGCCTGCGAAACCGATTACCAGGGGTGTTCCATCCCGATCAACTTCATGAAACTCGCCGAGAAGAAAACCACGTCAGCGGCGTTCAGTCTGCGCCTGACGCCGGATGAAAAGGGGATAATCCGCTTGACGATGGATAAGCGTTACACGGAGGAATGGTATGCGGGGTGTTACGCGATCAACGGGTTCACTTCCTTCCAGCAGGCGGCGGATGAAGAGCAGTGCAAACTTTACGCGCAGAAGATTACCGACGTGGAAGGAGGGAAGGGTGTCCGCCGTCCCAACGGCGAGTACGTCGTCCACGGGGATAGCTCGATGTTCCCCTTGTACAACATCGGCGACGTGACGGCCTTCGGATACCCCGTCATCGCGACGCTCGGATATCCGTTGTACGGGACACCTGTAAAAGTGAATCGTTTAGGTTGGTTCACCCCGAAAGCCACGAAGGTCACGGTGGTGGGACCCAGCCCGATTGTCAACGGGGTGCAGGCCAACCCCTGCGGGCTCAAGCTCACCCCTAACTTCAAGACGCACACGTTCAAGGGATCCTACTACATCTACACGAAGGTCGGAGGGAAGCTCAAGAAATCCACAGCGAGGATTAATGGTGTCACCTATCGGATCGGGGACGGTTCAGATATCTTGGAATACGTCTCGCGTGGTTTCGCGTACTGTGTCAGTCCGAACGGGAAATATTCGTTCGACCATTCCTGTATGGATCCGCCGAACAATTCCGGCGATGACGATGATGACGATGACGAGTAGACAAGGTTGCGGAGGGGGGCAAAACCCTCGCCCGTTGTTTTGTGTAAACTTTTGTTTTTCTCCTTGCTATATAGGAGAGGGCATGGGTATACTGATTTGATGTCGGGGGACGGGATTCCCCGTGACGGGTTTTTCAAAAAGCCCCGATTCGAGCCGTCTCCGGTTCGGACAGGGCAGGAAGGAGATCAGGTATGAAGAAGGTTGTTGCGGCACTGATTGCGTCTGCTGGGATGTTGTTCGGCGTGAACGGCGCCGAATACAAGGGAAACTACACCTATGCGGGGTTGCTGGAGTACAGGGTGAAGGGGATGGCGGACAAGACTGTGCCTGTCGGCCTTGTGACGGTAAAAGTCGGCAAACCTTCCACGAAGAAGACCTGCAAGGTGATGATGGACATCCAGAAGGCGAACGTGAAACGTGTCCGTATCACCGGCGAGTTGGCCCTCCGCGATGACGGCGAACTGACGGGCAAACTGGGCAAGGGTGCGGATGAATACGAGGTGGAAATTGTCGATGCGGATCACTTTCAGATGACCAACCCTGCGACCGGGATATACATCAACTGCGACCGGAACTACCTGGAGGGGACGGACGCGAAGGCGAAGGCCGCCCAATACGCGCCCTACGTCGGTGTCTGGAATGCGATGCTCGTCGTCGAAAAATACGGTGCCTTCTATGTGAACTGCATTGTCAATGCCAAGGGGATCGTCCAGGCGTACTGCTGGGGGTGGGATTGCAAGTCCGTGGGCAAGTGCAAGACCAAGCTCGTCGCCTGCGAAGCTGACTATCAGGGGTGTTCCATCCCGATCAACTTCATGAAACTCGCCGAGAAGAAAACCACGTCAGCGGCGTTCTGTCTGCTCCTGACGCCGGATGAGAAGGGGATCATCCGGATGTCCTTCCCCATACGCTACACGGATGCACGGAACGGCGGTTGCTACGCGATCAACGGGTTCAATTCCTTCCAGCAGGCGACGGACGAGGAGCAGTGCAAGCTTTATTCGCAGAAGATTTCCGACAACTTGGACGGTGGCAAGGGCGCCCGCCCGCCCAACGGTGATTATTTCGTCCATGGAGGGGTGTACCCCGGATACAACATCGGCGACGTGATGGCCTTCGGGTATCCTGTCGTCGTGACGCTCGGTTACCCGGAAAATACGCCGCTGAAGATAAGCCGCTTCGGCTGGGTCACCCCGAAAGCCACGAAGGTCACGTTAAACGGTCCTGTGTACCCGACCGTGCAAGGGGGGCAGCTCAATCCCTCCGGACTCAAGCTCACCCCCAACTTCAAAAAGCACACGTTCAAGGGATCCTACTCGATCTATACGAAGGTCGGCGAGAAACTGAAGAAATCCACGGCGAAGCTCAACGGCATTACCTTCCGTGCCTATGAGGTCGGGGAGGATACCCCGCGATACTACTCGGTCGGTTTCGCATACAGCAGCACTCCGAACGGGAAGTATACGGTCGACCACTCCTGCATGGATCCGAAGAACAACGATGCCGACGGTGGTGCCGAATAGGTCAAGAATGCCGGCGCGGTGGGGGGGGGTGGAAATCCCCCCCTCGCCCTGCTTCGAAAACGGTAAGATTAAGGAATCGGAACATGAAAAAGGCCTTGTTGTTTGCGGCGTCGTTCACGCTTGCCGTCTTCTTGCCTGCTCTTGGCGGAGACGCGGATGCCTATACGGACGACTACGGCGTTATCTGGGAATACGATTATACCTACGCGGATACCACGGCTGCGATTAACCGTGTTGATTCCTCCCATGCAGGGGGCTGGGTCAGGGTGGTTGCCGGATACGTTCAAGATCGGGACGGAAGTCATGACCATCACGCAAATTCGGGATGGCGCGTTTGAAAGGCTGCGACAAGTTTAAAGAGTTGTGGTTGCCGCGAACGATTACGGAGGTGACAGGGCAGGCGTTCCGGAACATGGGCGGCGATGTCAAAGTCTACGCACCGGACACGCTGGAGGGGAAGCAGGTTTCCGGCACGTACGGGACAACGACGTTGACGGTCGCCTATATCTTCACGGGTCAAGATATTCCGCTGCTCTATGCGAATTTCACGAAGTCGCAGACGGTGAAGGGCGCTTATTGCGGCAAAGGGTTCAACGGCGCAATTGCGGAACTTAAGTTCGCCAAGGCAGGAAAAGCGAAGAACGGCCAGCCGCGTCTGGTCAAGTTCACCGGGACTTTCATCGCGCCGGGAGGAAGCAAGCAGCGTGTGAAGGCGACTCTCAAGGTTAACGACGACGGTTCCACCGTCGAACCCTTGACGATCCGCCTGAAGCTGGACGGGATATCCGAGGAGGACTTTGCCCTGAACATCGCGGGTGGCAAGGTCTCCCTGAAAAGTGCCAGTTACAAATTCGGAAAGGCAAAGATCGGCGGGGTGTTTGGCAAGTCCGTCAAAAAACTCTCGTTCATTGTCTATAATCTGGTGGGGGAAAACCTGACTTCGGTTCGGGGTGGGAGTTTCTTTCCGAATTCATCCCAACGTTTACGTATGTGTCTTTGAATGGGAAAAGGTTCCTCACGCCGAAGGCGGAGGCCATCAAACTCAGGAAAAACAAGGACGGAAGCACGACGCTCACGGGAGTCGACGGGACTGAAAACAAGAGTGCGTTGAAACTCACCTATAACGTGAAGACGGGACAGTTTAGGGGAACATTCAAGCTCTACGCCGTCAATGCGAAGCTGAAACGGCTCAAGTCCTACACGGTTCGGGTTACGGGGTACATGATCCAGGACCTCGGCTTCGGCACGGCAACGCTCAAGAACCCGAAGGGCGGTCCGTGGCAGGTCGAGATCCTTGAAACGGTCGGCTGATTTGGCGTTTCCTAGTCCCACCTCAGGCGGACCGGGATACCGGCCGCGTCGAGGACGGATTTGATCTGCGGGATGGTGTAGTCGCCGGTATGGAGGATACCGGCGACAATGGCTGCATCTGCACGGCCTTCGAGGAAGGCGTCGCGGAGATGTTCCGGACATCCTGCGCCGCCTGAGGCGACCACGGGTACACCTACCGCGTCGGCGATTTTCCGCGTGATTTCCAGCTCGAAGCCGGTACGCGTCCCGTCCGCATCGACGCTGTTCACGACGATTTCCCCCACGCCGAGCCCGGCGGCGCGCTTCGCCCATTCGACGGCGTCCATCCCGGTGAACTCTCGGAAACCGCGCGTCGTCACTTCGTACCCGCTGGGACACCTCGCGCTCTTTACCGGATCCATCCCCAGCACGACGCATTGGCGGCCGAACGCGGCCGCGCCTTCCGCGATGATCTGCGGATTGCGCACGGCGAGCGAGTTGACGGAGATTTTCTCCGCGCCGGCGAGGATAACGCGTTCCATGTCTTCAAGGCTCGCGATGCCGCCGCCGACGGCGAAGGGGATCCGTATCGCCCTCGCAACGGCGGCGACCATGCCAATGTCGATGGGGCGGCGTTCCGCCGAGGCCGTGATGTCGTAGAAAACCAGTTCGTCCGCACCGTTGTCGGAGTAGCAGACGGCCATCTCCACGGGATCGCCGAGGTCGATGTTGTTCTTGAACCTGACACCTTTCGTGACGCGCCCCTGGCGCACGTCGAGACAGGGAATCACCCGTTTCTTCAACATCTTACGGCCTCCCTTCACTTGAAGGTTCGTTTATAAAGCTCCGCAATAGTCGAAGCCCGGTTTTCCCCGACTTCTCGGGATGGAACTGGCACGCGAAGAGGTCGCCCCTCCGGACGGCCGCCGAAAAATCCACGCCGGCGTATCCGGCCGTCGCCACCGTGCAGGGAGTAACCTCCGCGTAGTACGAATGGACGAAGTAGTATTCGTCGTGCGTCCTGACGAAACCGCGAGGATCGTTCGCCGCGATCTCGTTCCACCCGATTTCCGGCACCTTGCAGCCCGGCACGTCGGGGAAGCGGATCACCTTTCCGCGCAGGACCCCAAGCAAATCCACGCCGCCATCCTCCTCGCTGTGTTCGAAGAGGATTTGCATACCGAGGCAGATGCCGAGAAACGGCTTTGTCTCGGCGACCTCGCGGACAACCTCCGTAAGCCCCATCGAACGCAAGTTCTCCATCGCGCTTTTCGCCGCACCGACACCGGGAAATACGACACGCTCCGCCGCACGGATCGCGTCCGACGAGGATGTGATGAGGGCAGGGCAGTCCAACGCCTCGAACGCGAGTTTCACGCTGGTCAGATTTCCCGCCTTGTAATCGACAATGGCAATCATGGCATCGCTCCTTGAAAAGGGGAATTCTAGAAAATAACCTCTCAAAGTCAATTTGAAAAAAAGGATTTGGGTAGGCGGGGTATTTTGTGGTATACTGGTCGCGTTATCGGGCACGAGTCCGTTTTGTTAACCTTTTTTAGGAGAAAAACGATGTTTTCAAGTGATTTTTTTTCGCCGGCTGATTCCATCGGCAACGCATTGTTGAAAGACGCAGATGCAGCCTACGCCGAGGGCGATAAGCGCGAAACCGCGAACATTCTGAGGGAAGGCGCGGAGGCCGGGCATCCTGGCGTCGCCTGCGCGTTCGCCTGCCTCATGGCGGAGAACAAGGCGATAGAGGGGGTTGAGAAGGTGGATGTCAAGCCGCTGCTGAAGAAGGCCGCGAAGACGGGGTTGCCGATCGCCATGCGGATGTACGCCGATTCGATCAGCACGAACAGGCGCGACGCCGCCAAGGCGCACAAGCTGGCGAACCGCCTGTACACGCTCGCGGCGGCAAAGGGCGACCGCAAGGCCGTGGAGAAGGTTATCGAGTTGCTGGGCAAGGATGGAATCCACTACGATGCCGCCACAGTCCAGCGTTGGGCCGCCGCCGCAGTCGAAGCGCGCGCAGTCTCGCTCCTGGGCGGATTGCTCTAATCAAGATACGCTCTGTTTTACTTAGCCGGCAGCAATCGATCACCGTCGATTGCTGCCGTTTTTCTACCCGCGGGCCACTACAAATCATACCAAGTTTTATCACGGGCGGGGGGGCGCATCCGGCGCCAGAGGTCGGAAACCTTTCCGCTGAGGGAAGTTCCCTCTTCTTCGGCGAAGGGGTTGTGGGTGTTTTCAAAAAGGTCTTGGAAGGTTTCGTCCACCTTCTCGGGGTCTTCGCCGGCTTCGATCCGAGCGAACGCCTCTTCCACATCCTTGTTGAACGAAAGCCCGCCTGCACGCGCCATTTCCCGCATGGCGCGGACAGCGGAGGCCGGATCGTCCTCGTCGAACGCCATCTGATCCATGCGGTCGCTCATCTTTGCGATGAGGTCTTCTTCACGTGCGTTGGCCAGTTCGTCGGCATCCGTCCCGGAAGTGTCGCTTTTCCCGGCGATGGAATGTGAAAACGCGGAGACCTCGCGGGTCAGTTTCGCACCGCATCTCGGACATTCCGGCACGGTCGCCGTGTCTACGCGGTGGGAACGGAACGTGAAAATCGTGTGGCAGGGCTGGCAATAGAATTCGTAAAGCGGCATGGCGAGACTCCTCCTTTGCATACGGAAACGCGCGGCAACGCCGTCAACGGGCTGCCGCGCGTGGTTGAAAGCGGAAGACTACTTCTTCTCGCCGCCGCCGAAAAGACCGCCGATGGATTTGACGGCGTCCGTAACCCCTTTCGCCGCACTCTTCGCCGCGTCTTTCGTTTCTTTGGCCGTTTCTTTGGCCGTTTCCTTGGCCGCGTCCGTCACGCCTTTACCAGTGTCTTTCGCCGTCGCATCGGCCGGTTTCTCGGATGAACCGCCAGTCAACGCGCCGAGGCCCTTGGAGAGGACGTTCCCGACGCCTTTTACCGCGTCACCCGCAACGCCGGCCGCCGCACCGGCTGTGTCGCCGACAATGCCCACCGCGCCGCCGACAAGGTTCGTCGCCGCGCCGATCGCCGCGCCGCCGACGGCTCCGACACCCTTGATCGCGCCAGTGGCGATCGCCGCCGCGCCGTTCTGGATGGCGCCGAGGATTTCCATCAACGCATTCCCGATGGAAGTGCCGTTGCTTTCCTTGCCGATGTCCTTCAACGTGATAGGGGGCAGAGGCAGGGGGACGCCCGCGCCGAGGGTGAGGCCGGTAGCGACGGTGACGGTCGCGCCGTGCAGGCTGACTTCATCAATGATGACCTTCTTGCCGCCTGCTTTCTTGTCGTCGGCCTTCTTCGCCTCGGGTTTCTTCGCCTCCGTCTTGGATTCCGCGTCTTTCTTTTCTTTCATACCCTCGAGCATGGCGGAGAAATTGGAGGTGATACCCTTCAGTTCGTAACGGATTTTCGGATCGGCGATTTCGATCTTCTTGATGTGGATCACGTCAGAGAAAACCGACATCGGGTCGATTTTCACTTCGACCTTGCCGACCTGGAAGGAGTTGTTCTCCGAATACCCCTTTGCGACCGGGTTGACGAGCTGGAAATCGTTCAACGCCAGATGGCCGTTGTAGAGGTTGAGGTTGAGCGAGGCGAGCGAGGCGTTCACGCCTAGGAATTGAGGCGTCGCCTTTTTTACCGCTCCGCTTGCAAGCGGCGAAACCCAGAACGGGTGCGCTAACAATACGGCGAGGAGGATGATGACCAGCCAGAGAATGCACTTCAACAGTTTTTTCATTTTTCAGTTCCTTTCGTGTTGGCGACTTACACCGTGTAAGTCGAAGCTGCGGTATCGCCACCGTCCGGCGTCCATTTGTGGTGGAAGAATCGGCCGCGGGGCTGGTCGACGCGCTCGAACGTGTGAGCTCCGAAGTAGTCGCGTTGCGCCTGGAGCAGGTTCGCCGGGAGGCGTGCGCTGCGGTAACTGTCGAAGTAGGTGAGCGCGGTGGACATCGCGGGGACGGGGATGCCCCAGTCGATCGCCGTCTTGACCACGTTCCGCCAGGCGGCCTGCGCCTTTTTCACGACACCTGCGAAATAGGGGTCGAGCAGCAGGTTGGCGAGTGCGGGGTCACGTTCGAACGCCTCCTTGATCTTGCCGAGGAAACGGGCGCGGATGATGCAGCCCTGCCGCCAGACCAGCGCGATCTCGCCGTAGTTGAGCTGCCATCCGTATTCCGCCGCCGCCGCGCGCATCAGCTGGTAGCCTTGCGCGTAGGAACAGATTTTTGCGGCGTAGACCGCCTGTTCAAGCTGCTTGACGAACGCCTTCGCGTCCACCGCCTGTTTCCGGGCGGGACCTTTCAACACGCGGGCGGCCGCGACGCGCTCTTCCTTTGCCGCCGACATGCAACGGGCGAAGACGGCTTCGGCAATCTGCGGGATTGCGACGCCGAGGTCGAGACCCGCCTGGCTCGTCCACTTTCCCGTGCCTTTCTGTCCGGCGGTATCGAGAATCACGTCCACCATCGGCTTTCCCGTTTCCGGGTCGTTCTGCGAAAGGATGTCGGAGGAGATTTCCACGAGGTAGCTGTCCAGTTCGCCCTTGTTCCATTTCGCGAACACCTTGTGCATCTCCTTTGCGGAAAGGCCGAGCCCGCGCGCCATCAGGTCGTAGGCTTCGCACATCAACTGCATGTCACCATACTCGATTCCGTTGTGGACCATCTTCACAAAGTGGCCCGCGCCGTCGTTTCCGATCCAGGCGCAGCAGGGGGAGCCGTCATCCACCTTCGCCGCGATACCCTGGAAGATGTCCTTTACGTACGGCCACGCCTTGGGATCGCCGCCCGGCATGATCGCCGGACCTTTCAACGCCCCCTCTTCACCGCCGGAGACACCGGAGCCGATGAATCGCAGCCCCTTTTCCGCAAGGTATTTTGTGCGGCGGATCGTGTCCGGAAAATGGCTGTTGCCGCCGTCGATGATGATGTCGCCTTTCTGCAGCACAGGAATGAGCTGTTCGATCATGTCATCGACCGCCTTGCCCGCCTTGACCATCATCATCACACGGCGCGGCTTCTTCAGCGATGCCGCCAACTCCGGCAGGGAATGGACGCCGATGATGTTCTTGCCTTTTGCGCGTCCCGCCGTGAAACGGTCAACCTTCTCCACGGTACGGTTGTAACACGCCACCGTGAATCCTTTACTCTCCATGTTCAGGATAAGGTTCTCGCCCATCACGGCCAGTCCGATCAAACCGATGTCAGCTTTCTTCATCTGAATGTACACGCCTTTCTGCTTGTGAAAACGGGACTAGGATACCAGAAAAAACGCCATGTGACAAAATGAAAATTCGCACCCTGCGTGATTTGCCGGACGTTTGGAAATGGCCGCCGCGACCGAAAAAAACGCCCGCCCCTCGCCGGAGGGGCGGGCGCGTTGCGCCGGCTCAACGAAAGGGAAAGGTTACTTGTACCCCTTCACTTTTCACCTCTTATTTTCCACTTTCCATTTCCCCCTTTCCACTTTCCATTTTCCCCTTTCATTTTTCATTTTTCATTTTCCAGTTTCCCCTTTTCCCCTTTTCCCCTTTTCCCCTTTCATTTTCCCCTTTCCAGTTTCCCCTTTCATTTTTCATTCTTCATTTTTCACTTTTCATTTTTTTACTCGATCACCACCGCCACGCTGCCAACCTTCTTGTTGAAGGCGGTGCCGTAGGCGACGCCGTCGACGAC
>JAGCVN010000061.1 GCA_017962315.1 Kiritimatiellia bacterium | reverse complement strand
CGCCGCGACTTCGACCACAACGGACTCGCCGAATACCTCGACGGCTGCGACTCCGGCTGGGACAACTCCACCGCGATCTGCATGAACCGTCCGCCGCTCGAGACGCCCGACCTCCAGGCGTTCCTCATCCTCCAGATGGAGAGCCTCGCCGACATCGCGAAGACGTTGGGGAGGAACGAGGCGGCCGTTCAGTGGACTGCGCGCGCGAAGAAGATGCTCGACACGACGGTGAAGATTCTTTTCGACGAAGACGGTGCGCCGCGCGTGCGCCGTCTGCGCGATGGTGGCTTTGATCGTGACTCGCTCTCGCTCGTCACGCGCCTTCCGATGATCCTCGGAAAGCGCCTCCCCGAGAAATGCCGCGCGAAGATGATCGACGACATCAAGACCAAGGGTTTCATCACCGACTGGGGACTCGCCTCGGAGTCGGTCAACAGCAAACACTATCATCCCGACGGCTACTGGAAAGGACCGATCTGGGGACCGTCCACGCTCATCGCGGTGGAAGGGCTCCGCGCATGCGGGGAGGACGCGCTCGCGGACGAGATTTCGCTTAAGTTCTGCAAGCTGATCATGAAATCGGGTTTCTCCGAGAACTTCGATGCCAAGACCGGCGAAGCCCGCCGCGATCCAGCCTATACCTGGACTGCATCCGCTTTTCTCGTGTTGGCGCACGAACGGACTGGAAACGAATCGCGGACTTCCGGACTCCGTCTAGTGCACTGACACGTTGACATTTCGCCAAGCACGACTCCTTTTCCGAACGTACGTCCGTTCTTGTTTTGCCGCAAAGAACGAAAAGAAGAACAAAGGCTGACATATACTGCCTACGCGCCCGATGACGGGCGGAGCGGGAGGGACGAATCGGCGAGCCGAAAGTGTTACCAATTCTTGTTGTATTTTCATCGATTTCCTCCTTTTGACAAAACTGACGCGACCTTGATACTGCACTCGGATGTTATTTTCAGAAACTTACCCCCATCTACATTCCCGTACGAAACGCGGGCGGCGGGCTTGCCTATAAGTTCGAATGGTGACAACCGAAACAACTTGTAGAGACAACATCCTTCTTTCGCCGCGCAACGGCGCGGCGTTTTCATAACCGCGCATGGTTGTGCGCGGAAGAAGCAAACGTTGTTTTCAGGAACTTACCCCCATCTGCATTCCCGTGCGGAGCGCGGGCGGGGCTTGGCATTACCTACCTCGTTGTATAGATCTCGCCGCCGACTTCGCGGAGAGCTTTAATCGTCTCGGGATACGGCTTGTCGCAGATGTCAGTCCAGCCGACCTGCGAACTCTCGCCGTCGAAGCGTCCCGTCGTCGCCTGGTCGGAGTACTGGTGCCAGTGGACGCCCACGATCTGCGGATTTCCGATCGCGGAGCGCACGTATGCCTTGATCTTCTCCGCGCGGTCCTCCTGATTCGCCGTCGGTCTGAGTGAGGCGCCGAACGGGCCGCGGTCGGTCGCGCCGAAGTGGAACTCGGTGACGAGGACGGGCTTGTCCTCCACACCCTCCGGCAGCGCGTAACCCTTCACGCCCCAGTTGTAGATGTTGTACGTGATCACGTCGCTGTACTTCGCGCACGCGCCGATCACCCACGGGCGCGCCGACGCAACCCCGCAGAACCTGCAGCCGAGGTACAACAGCTGCGGGTCGAACTCCTTCACCGCCATCCGCGTCCGCTTGAAGTACTCCTCCACGATCACGCTCGTGAAATCGGAAAGGTCCTTCTGCGCGGAGGCACCCGGAAGCGTCAGCGTGTGGAGAAGGTCGTCCCAGTCGACATACGCCGTCTTCCACGCCGCGTTCAGCTTCGCGATCTCGCCGTACCGCTTCTTCATGAAATCGACGAACGCGGCCTTGGCGGGTTGGTCGGAGGGCGAACGCAGAGTCCATTCCGCAAGCTGCCAAGGCGTGGAGCCCCAGTTGATCTCGTTGTCGATGCTGAAGCCGAGGCACATCGGATCGTGGCCCTGTTCGCCGCGCTTGGCGAGGGCCTCGAGGACGCTTGTCCTGAAAGACGGGTCCCACGGGTCGCGGAACTTGAACCAGAAGTTCGCGCTTCCCTCGATGAAGCGCGACTGGCGCTCCACACGATCGTAGTACGGCGTCCGACGCGCGGCGCAGATCGCCTTGTCGGAAGAGGACGAGATCGTGTTCACGCGCCAGCTCCTGAGGCGGCGGTGCGAGATGTCCGTGAACTTCGCGTAGTAGTCCTCGCCGTACTTACGGTAGAGGTTGGCCGACGAGAAGTCGAACACGCGCGTCTCGTTGCGCGCCTCATAGAACGGCCACAGAAGCTCGTCGCGCGTGGTCCAGAATTTCGTAAACGGCGTCGCGCCCGCCGCACCGGGTTCCGGCGGCAGCCACTCGTAGAAGCAGTCGCGATCGGGGATCGAGTAACCTGTGCGCGGCGTCTCGATGTCGCCATTCAACGGCGTCATGGCATTGGACGCCGAGACGCGCATCACGCCGAACGACCAGAAGAGCCGCCCCTCCGGATCGACAAACCACCACTTGCCGTCCACCTTCTCCGTGCGGAAACGCCCCGTCGCCTTCATTTGCGGGCCCTTCGTCCAGCCGCCGTACTTGTTCCAGTCGGCGGGGCCGGGATGCGCGGCAAGATCCTTCTCTTCTTCCGCCGCCGCACGCTTCAGGTCTTCGTCGACTTTCGTCTTGCCGGGCCAGTCGCGCCAGCGGAACTGCCCGTACTTGTCGATGAACGGCAGGAAGTCCTTCGTCTCCATCTTCATCCACGGTTGGCTATCCTTCGGCGGCATCGCCTTCATCCTGTTCCACGTCTGGCCCGGACGGTAGAGCGAATCGACGAGCTCGTAGGGCGTCATCTTCGTCCACTCCTTGCGCAGCGGGACGGAAAGCCTGTCCGTGAACATAACCGGCGAATCCCACATCGGAACGTCGATCAGGACCGTAAGGTCCTTCTCGTACTTCACGCTCTCCGCCGGGATCTCGAACACGCGGCCCGTGATCATGTCAACCCACACGGGGTTCAAGACCTTTCCCGGGAAACGGACCGTCACGCGGTCGAATTCGAGGAGGGACGACGGACGCGAGTCCGAGAACCAGAGGAAGCGCAGCGTCTTCCCGTGCCGCGAGAACTTGACGGACGTAAGGGTGCGCTTACGGTCGTCGCGCGGATCGGCCCTCTTCGCCACTGCGTGGTTCGGCTGAATCACGATCTTCTCGGGACGCGCCTCGTCGTCGAGGAGGCCGAAGATGTTCTGCATCGCGAAGTACGACGGGCGGCGGTATACGAACTCCTTGAGCGTGTTGGAGCGCACGAGCCCGAAGCTCTGGAGCATGAAGGTGTACTGGAGATCGATCATCGTGAACACGCTCGACGGGATGTTCCGCGCCGCGTCGCCGATCGTGCGTCGCAGAAGCCACTTTGCCTGTGCGTACTCGCTCCACTCGATGTTCTTGAGCGCGTGGCCGAACTCCAGCTGCGACGGACACCCCACTTCGCCCTGCATGATGTCGAACGCGCCCGAATAGCTCTTCACGAGCCTGCGCAGCTCCGGTACGCGCTTTTCGTAAGTGGTGTCGGGATTCGGCTGGTACGGATGGTAGATGAAGTACGAGCCGAGGTCGAGCGCGTTCTCCTGCTTCAGCTTCTCCAGCACGCATTTATAGTCCTTCGGGAACGTAACGGCCGTGCAGTAGATCTTCGCGTTCGGCTGGACGGCGCGAATCGCCTTGCCCGTGCGGTAGAACATCTCCGCGTATTCGGGGCCTTGCCCGAACGGCTCGTTCCAGATTTCCCACTCGTCCACCACGTCCTTGTAGCGCTCCACGCACGCGACGCAGTACTTGATCCACGCATCGAACGCCTCCGGCTTGTCCGTAACCTGCCTCACCTTCATGCCGAGGCGGAAGTCACTGCCATAGACGGGATTGCCGTAGGCGAGGCAGATCCAGGGCTTCACGCCCATCGCCGCCATCTCGCGCACATGCGGGTCGAACCACGAGAAGTCGTACTTGCCCTTCTCCTGCTCGGTCTTGGCCCAGCCGGAGAAGAGGCGTCCGTGCTTCACGCCGAGGGGAGCGATAAGGTGCTTGTAGGTGTCCCATTCCGCGTAGTCGCGGTCCATCGTCTCGCAGCCGACGGACCACTTGGAGGACTTCACGTCCTTCGAGTCGCGCACGGCGAGGCGGCCGATCTCCTTGAGTCCGGGGTCGAGTTCGTTGAGCCGTTTCCACGTGACGCACGGCTTCTCCTTCTTCGACGTGGCGGCAGCGCCCGACGGCGACGGGTCCGGCGGCGCCTTGTCGCCCCAGGCGTCCCACGACTTGATCTTCGCCGCGTCCTTGAAGGACACGACCTCGCCGGATGCGGACAACGCCACACACCCCCCCAACACAATCCTAACCAGTGCTTTACTCGTCAACATGGAACCTGCCTTTCTTTTCAACATACCAACCTCAGGCCGCTTTTTCCCTCAAAAGGCAGCCCATGCCTCTGTATACGTCTTAAGGAACTCTTTCCCTTTGCGGATTTCGTCCCTCAAGAAATCGCGGACACGGTCTTGTTCCAACTTATGTTCCTCATGCGAAAGCTTACCGGCGAAGAACATGAGACGAAGCCAGACAAGGTAGGTCGTAAGCGCGTCAAAACAGTTGTACTCGATCACTTCTTTGCGTTTGCCGCTGTACCAGGCGGCGCAGACATCGTACCCCGTCATGTCCAACTTACCCGGGATCCCCGAAAGCCTCGCCACGTCGTTCAACGAACATCCGTACGATTTGCCGAATCCAGCCAGCGTGTCCATCAAATCCGCATCGTTGCTTTCCCACGGCTTACGGTTCATCCGTTTCAGCAGATCGGGTTCTGCAAGCCCGTTGACGAATGAACGTTGCAACAGGATGCGCAGATCCGCGTTCCGCGAATTAAACCCGACGAGCTGCGGATTCTTGTTCGCGACGCCTTCGTTTAAAAAGCGGCGAAGGATGTAACATTCGTCCTGGGCGGGATCGTCCGGGTTTTCCGGAAGCGCCTGAAGGAAAAGTTTCACCTGCCCGTCTTTGTAGCGGCGGCGGATCAGCGCGACGATGGAGACAATCCGGCTGTAGATCGTCTTCAAGAAAGGCTGGGGATTCTCCTCCGTCGCGCCGCCCTCCTTCCACATGACGCGCATGACTTCATCGTCCGGACAATCGGACGGAAGCCCGTACACGAGCCGCCCGGCCCGCACGTCGGGGATCCATTCGCAATCGAACGCCCAGACTTCGTCACCTATTGCAAAATCCATCTCGTTTCTCCAATCAGTTTGTTGACACGGTTTCCGCCCCGACATACGGGAGGGCCAGCTCAAGCGAACCTTCGAACATCCCGTCGATACTGAACTGGACGAAGACCGTGTGTTGCGGCAGGGGAATCTTCCGGTTCAATGACAATACATCCGCCTCCCCCTTCCGGCGGGAGGGATTCAATTCAAATGATTTGCTGCGCATCGGGACAGGGGTTCCGTCGGTATTCGCGGCAAAGAACGCGAGGCGGAACTGTACGTTCCCGGAAAACGGGTTTCCCGTTCTTGCATAGCCGCGCATACGGACGGCTTTCACGCCCGTCCCCGAAAGATCGAACAACGGGGTCTCGACGCAGACGCGGAGGTGTTGTTCGTTCCTGACTTTCAGCGTCGTGGCGGCATCGCGAAGGCCGGTGGAAAAATGTTGCCGTTCGCGGTTCTCGAACGAATACGTCCACCCGTCCAACGGTTCACCGGGGCCCAGCGCGGGCGGCCAGGGGGAGAGCCAGTTCTTGTCCTGCGGTTTCAGCGGGTAGAGCGCGATCCCTGCGGGCGAGGCCGCGGGCACCCGGATCGCGGGGTCGGGTTCGACGGCGGCTTTACCCGCCCGGAAAAAGAACAAGCCGGACACCGCGAGGACGGCAAGCACCGCAAGACAGCCGCACCACAGGATCCAACGGGAAACGGGTTTGCGGCGCGGGGACGCCGTTTCTTCCTCCGGGACGGCGTTCCCGAACGAGACGGATTCGCGTACCGTCTCTAGCCGCCGTTCGTTCGCCTTCTCCTCGACCCAGGGATCGTCTGCGATTCCGATCGCCTGCATCTTCGCGTGGTATCCATCCAGATCGAACGGAAGTTGATGAAAACAAACGGATCGCTTCTGGTCATCGTAGATGCAGTAGGAGGTCCGGCAGTCACCGGTTCGCGGATACCCCACGCTTCCGGGATTGACGATATACCGTTTCCCCGCCTCCAGCTCGAAATCGCCTGGCGTCAGGATATGCGGCACACCGCTCGTCCCGATCACATGGATTCCCGCCAGATGGGTGTGCCCCACGAATAACAGCTGTTCGGAGACGGCGCGGAAGGAGGCGAGCGCCGCCTCTTCGCCGATAAGGTATCGGAACGATTTCGGGTGGGTGAAGTCGCCGTGTGCGCAGTGGAATCCGCCTTCCGCATGAAGATACGGAAGGCGGCGAAGCCACGCCAGCGCGTTCGCGGAAAGACGTTCGCGGTGGTAGACGACCGCCGCCTGCGCACGGTCGGTGAACACGGAGGGATCGAAAATCCCCGCCACCGCTGCGTCGTGGTTTCCCATGAGGGTCACATGCACGTGCCGGTAGACCGATTCCAGGACTTCTACGGGATCGGGGCCGTACCCGACGACATCGCCTAGACAGACGATCCGATCCACACCCCGTCCGGCGAGATCGTTCAGGACGTTCTGCCAGGCGGGGGCATTCGCGTGAAGATCGGAGACGATTGCGTAGCGCATGGGACAGGGAACCCCTTCCCTGCTACTTGATGACCGGACGGATCACCATGTTCCGGTAACTGACATCGGAGTGGTCGCCCTGCAAGTAGATCGGGCCGGGGACGAATTCATCGGCGGTGATCGCGCCGCCCGTACAACCTAGCGCGGGCTGGTTGTCGATGATCTTCTTCCCGTTCAGGATGACGGTGACGTGGCGGTCCACCAGCGTGATGTCGACGGTCTGCCATTCACCGGCCGGCTTCTCGGCGGCGACAGTAGGGCAAACCCGGCCGTAAAGCGCACCCATGTTGTGGCGGTTGAGCGGTTTTCCGTAAGAGTCCATCATCTGGATTTCGTAGATGCCGCGAAGGTAGATGCCGCTGTTTCCGTTTTTGGACATCATCACCTCGGTCGTCAGGTTGAAATCCTCGAACGTCCGCTCAGTCCGCAGGTTGGTCCCGTGCTTGCGCACCGCCGCAACGCGGTTCTGCAACGCGCCGTCTTTGACGCTCCAGCCGTTGTACGACTTCGGGTTCATCGCGACCCACCCGGCAAGGTCCTTCCCGTTCAAGAGCGGGATCGGATCGCCGAACTTCACTTTCGTGAGATCGGGCGCGGCAGGAACCGGCGGAATCTTCTTGCCTTTGAACGTTTTCTGGCCGACCTGTTTCCCCTCCGCGTCGAGGGTGACGCTGCGGGCGGAAAGCCTGTCTCCGTCAAGCGCGAAGGTCAAGGTCTCGACCTTGGTCAACGACTTGCCGTTCTGCTTGTACCCGTGTTTACGGGTGACGACAAGCTTGCCGTCCTCGACCTTCGTAGACGCAGTGCCCACGGGCGACCCCCCGTACCAGAGAATCGTACTGGCCAGTGAACCGTCCTTCTTCTTTTCGACACCGAGCCAGCCGGCACCCCCTCCGAGGTCGAGCGCCCAGCACCCGATGAACGGCTGCGCGGGGCAGCCGTTCAGGCTGCAGCAATCCGCCCACGTGTTCTGCGAAAAAAGTCCCCCCGCCGCGAGTACCGCGCAGGCCAACGCATACTTTACCAAAGTTTTCATAAGGATTCCATTTTACGTCCTTCCCGAACCGATGGCAAGCGGGAAAAGTTGGGGCGGTTTGCGGCTGTCGTGAACCATGCGTCAGAGACTCGCGATTACTTGCCGCCGTGCAGGGGTTTACGGGTCATCAGCCCGTCGATGACGCGGGCGACCTCGAACTTGGAGACCTTCTCCGTGATGCGGATGTGCGGGCCGTTCTCGGCGTCGGGTGCCCATTCGTCGTCGCCTTTGTTGCCGACCATGCGGAACGTTCCGCGCTCGGCGTTGAAGTACGGCTCGATGCCGCGAACGGCGACGAGCACCGCCGTCTCGTCCCACGCGGCACGTCCGCCCATGCCAAAGGCGCGCCTGAGCCACTTGTGGGAGTCCTTGCGGATCTCCTCGCGCGAGGGGATGTTCCCGGCGAACACATCCTTCACGGGATTGCGCGGCCCTTCCATCTCCGCCACGGCGCGCCCGGCGAAGCAGTCGCGCCCGTACAGCACGTCGGAGAACACAATGGGCGTGGGCCAGTTCTCGAACGCGATGCGCGAAGATTCGTGGTCCCACATCGAATTGTACTCCTTGCCGTCGGGATACCGGCAAGCCATTGCCACCCAGCGCTTCACCTTCTTCGCGACGAGCGCCTTGCCGTCGAGCGGCGAGATCGCGTCCGGCTTCGTCTCGAGGAGACGGCGCAAGTTGGTGATGAAGCCGACGGAGCAGATCGTCACGCTGCCATCCTGCTGCGCGGCGAGGATGCGGCGGTAGACGTCGTTCGCGTCAGGCGCATCGTCCGCATCCGCGTGGCGGTACCAGCCGGGGTAGTCTGCGAGCAGCTTGCGGTACTTGTAGTGCCCGCCGTCGTTTCCGCTCTTCTCACCAAGCGGCGACTTGGGATCGACTTTTTTCTTAGCGCCCGGATGCGCACCGAGTATGCCCATACCCTTCGGCGCACCCGTCGGGATGTCCGGACGCCCGTAATAGTGGTTGATCACCTCGATCGCGCCCACGGAGGCGTTGCCGCGCGTGGAGCTGACCGTGGCAAGGATTTCGCACTCCCCTGCGTCCGCAAGTGCGTGCAGACACGCGAGCGCGCCCACGTCGTCAAAGTCCGTCAACATATCCGTATCGAAAATGACTTTGGGGGGCGCCGAAACGGCAAACAGGGCCGAACTACACAAAATCAAAACAACTGCTTTCTTCATCATGCTTGCAGTATACCAGCCTACCGTCCAGCAAGACAACCAAATTCAATGATGTTTCTTCCCGAAATAAATGCCACTAGGATGGTCGCATTCACTTGTTCCTAGGGAGTGGAATGCGGATAGTCGCATTGAATGGTTCCCAAGGGGACGGGAGATGTAACGGGGGAAACGGAAGGGAAACATTCCCTTCCCCCATGGGGGAAGGTCGCATTTTTGTGCTGGACGGAAGTAATGGGTGTATATGAATTTGATTGCCCGCGCAAATCCGACAGTTTTTACCGTATCTCTGCGCTCCAACATATTCGTTAATGAATGTTTGACGACGCAGACGAATCGCCTTGTTCTTGAATCCTATTCGCGAGTTAGGGAAATACGGATCAAATTCTTGCATATAGAGTTTGTCACTCGTTGGCTTGCCACCGAATGCAAAGGCAAACGATTTGTAGGCTTCACCCAAAGTCCTAAATCCCAGCGAAGCCAATCCCTCGCGGTTGTATTTTGACAAGTAAAGTCCGGCAAGCATCAATTTCTTATTCGCTATGGTCATTTTACTCATACAGGAATCCTCTCCATGATCGACGGGATGAACAGTGCATCCATTTTCGTTGCGGCGCAGTATTTGCGGCCAAGGTCTTTGAGGGACGCGCCGAAATGGTAGGGTTCCTTTCTGTCGAGAATTAGGAAACGGTCGTGGAAGACGCCTGTTGCCTTGACCGTGAGCGTCGGGGTCTGCTTGTTGAACTTGGCGACAGGAACTTGGTCATGTATTATTTCTGCGAGGTGGCAATCGTGACATTCACGCCGCCGCGTTTCTGTCTCTGCGACCATCTCCAATATGGGCGTAATGGAGGCAAGCCCCCCGCCCGCGCTGCGCGCGGGAATGTAGATGAGGGTAAGTTTCTGAAACCAACATGAACAACTTAAAAACAACGTTTGGTTCGTCCGCGCACAACCATGCGCGGTTATGAAAACACTGCGCTGTT
>JAGCVN010000060.1 GCA_017962315.1 Kiritimatiellia bacterium | reverse complement strand
GCCAAACTGCTACAAGGTGGTCTTGAGCAACGGCAAGGAGTTCGTCTCCACGCTGTTCGGCTTCAGGGTTAGCGAGATAAAGGATGGCCGCTACTACCTTAACGGACAGAAGATCAAGCTGAAGGGCGCGAACCGCCACGAGACGGATCCGATGTTCGGGCACTACTGTCCGCACGCGCGCCAGGAGGAGGACGTGAAGCTCCTGAAGCGCGCGAACTGCACGCTCGTGCGCAACTCGCACTATCCGCAGGACGACTACTGGTATTACCTCTGCGACCTGAACGGCATCGCGCTCATGGACGAGGCGAACGTGGAGACGCACGGCATGGGATACGGGAAGGGCTCGTCGAGCCACGACCCGCGCTTCACGCTCGCGACGGTATGGCGCAACATGAACATGGTCGAGCGCAACAAGAACCATCCGTCCGTCCTCTTCTGGAGCCACGGCAACGAATCGGGTCCCGGCAAGAACTTCAAGGCCGCCGACAAGGCGGTGCACGCGCGCGACTGGTCGCGTCCCACGCACTACGAGCGCGACTGGTCGGCCTCCGACATCGACTCCAACATGTATCCGTCCGTCGATCATGTCCGCCGCCGCTCCGCCGACACGAATTCGAAACGTCCCTACTTCCTCTGCGAGTACGCGCACAACATGATGAACGCGATGGGCAACCTGAAGGACTACCAGGACGCCTTCGAGAGTTCCGACGTGACCATCGGCGGCTGCATCTGGGACTGGGTGGACCAAGGGCTTTACAAGAAGAACAAGGACGGAAAGATGATCATCGCCTACGGCGGCGACTTCGGCGACAGGCCGACGGACGGGCAGTTCGTGATGAACGGCTGCATCCTCTCCGACCGCGCGCTCGAGCCCGCGTATTGGGAGATCAAGCACGTCTATCAGCCCGTGGGCGTGACGGCGGATGCGTCCTGCCAGTTCGCGACCATCCGCAACAAGCAGTTCTTCAGGGGGCTCGACCGCTTCGACGCGAAGGAGACCGTCCTCGTGAACGGCAAGGAGGTCTATTCGCGTGTGATCGATGTCTCCGGCGTTGGTCCGCGCGGGGAAAAGACAATCGCGCTTCCCGACGCCGCGATCAAGGCGAATACGCCCGGCAACTCGGTTTCGGTAAGGTATGAGTTCACAGCGAAGGAACGCGAGGGCTACGTCGAGAAGGGGTACGTCGTCGCCAACGACCAGATCGATTTGCCGAACGACAAGCGCGCGCAGCCGCTCGGAATGGAAAAGATGGACATGGTGACGAGCGAGGAGAAGGGGCGGCTCGTGTTCATGTCGCCGAGCAACAGCGACACGTCAGTGTCCTTCGACCGCGCGACGGGCGCACTCGCCTCGTACAAGATCAAGGGCGTGGAGCGTCTACTCGCGCCGATGGTGCTGGACGTCTACCGCGCGCCGAGCTCGAACGAACTCCGTCCGGCGGCGCAGTGGAGCCAGTGCGGCTGGCGCAACTTCCGCCAGAAGGCGGTTTCCTTCGGCAAGGTCTGGAGGGATGACGACGCGAACGCGCTCGCGTTCACGGTGGAGGTTGAGTGCAAGGGCGAGGCGAAGGAGTCGCTGGTCAACTACGGACGGCCCGGCGGACACATCGAGGCGAAGGGCGCACCGTCGCGAGTTTCTGCGCCGTACTTCCGCGCGGTCCTGCGCTGGCGCGTCAATGGCGACGGCAAGGTGTCGTGCCGCAGCGAGATCCGTCCCGTCGGCTTCCGCCGCGAGCTGCCGCGCATCGGCTGGCGCTTCGTCCTGCCGCTCGACTTCGCGCAGGTGGAGTGGTTCGGACGCGGTCCGTTCGAGAACTACCGCGACCGCAAGTCCGGCGCGTTCAGGGGACTTTGGACGACCGACCTCACGAAGTTCGTGATGCCGTATGCGCGTCCGGAGGACGCCAACAACTTCGAGGACGCCGACGCCGTGACGCTTTCGGGCGCGAAGGGCGCTATCGGCTTCGCGACACTCGGCGCGCCGTTCGCGTTCACCGCGATTCCGTACTCCCCGACGGAGATCATCGCCGCCTCGCACCCGCCGGAGCTGCCGCCGATCACCAAGGTCGAGTTCGGCATCTTCGCGGAGACGCGCGGACTCGGCGGCGCGAGCTGCGGTCCGGGCCCGCTCCGGCGCGACATCATCGACACGTCGAAGAACTACCGCCTCGACTTCGCGATCGTGCCGTATCGCGTGACGACCGCGCTCTCCGACGTGTCGTTCGCGTTCCCGCCCGCGCCCGCGAACAGCTTCGCGCAGTTCAAACGCTACAAGGCGGCGGGCGCGTCGTCCGACGAGGCCGGCGAGCGCGAAGGCGCGAACAACGCGTTTGACGGCGACATCTCGACCATCTGGCACACGCAGTGGAAGAAACGTAACCCCGGCTATCCGCACTTCGTCATCGGCGACTACGGCAAGACGCTCGCGCTCGATGGCATCATCGCCATCCCGCGTCAGGACATGGACCACGGACGCGTCCGCCGCTACCGTCTCGAACTGAGCAATGACGCGAAGACCTGGCGCACGGCTAAGGAAGGGGAGTTGCCGAACACGGACGACATCACCGAGATCACGTTCGGCAAGAAGGAGTCTGCGCGCTACATCCGCTTCACGGCGCTTTCGCCGTGGAACGCGTCGCAGCCGTGGGCCTCCATGGCCGAGCTCCAGCCGATTCTCCAGTCCAGGTAACCCACTGTCGGGGCGTGTGGCGTCCCGCAAACGAAGCCCGTCCGTCTGCCTGTGCAGACGGACGGCTTTTTTAACGCAGTCCGGCCTTGGAAAGGCGGTAGCACATCATGCGGGGAGAGAGACCGAGTTCCCGTCCTGCGGCAGACTGGTTTCCCTCGTGCCGCGCCAGCGCGTCTTCGAGTAGGCGCCGTTCAAAGACGGCGAGCCGTTCATCGAGCGTGGTCGGCGCCGGGGCGTTGAATGGGGCGTCCTCGTATTCCGAAGACTGCATGGCCGGTGGTAGATTGTAAGTCCGTACACAGTTGTCTGTCGTGGTCAAGACGGCACGTTCCATGCAGTTTTCCAGTTCTCGAACGTTCCCCGGCCATTTGTAGGATTGCAAAAGCCCGATGACAGGGGGCGACAATTGCGTCACCTGTTTGCCGTATTTCGCGCTGAACCTTGCCAGGAAGTGCTGTGCGAGGAGTACGATGTCATCCTGTCGGCGCGCAAGTTCAGGAACCAGGATCGGAAAAACGGAAAGCCGGTAGTAGAGGTCTTCGCGGAAAAGTTTCTTCGCCATCAGCTCTTCAAGGTTGCGGCTTGTCGCGGCGATGAAGCGGACGTCCGAATGGATTTCCTCGTTCGATCCGACACGCGAAAAGGTCCTTTCCTGCAAGAACCGAAGTAGTTTGACCTGGGTCGAAATTGAGAGGTCGCCGATTTCATCAAGGAACAGCGTGCCGCCGTTCGCGGCTTCCGCCCGCCCGATGCGGCGTTCCCGCGCATCCGTGAATGCGCCTTTCTCATGTCCGAAGAGTTCCGATTCAACAAGTGCCTCCGGAAGTGCCGCGCAGTTGAGCGTGACGAATGGTTTTCCCCCCCGGGGGGAGAGGCGTTGGATGGCGTGGGCGATGAGTTCTTTGCCCGTCCCGCTTGCCCCGCGTATCAGCACCGTCGCGTCGCTGGGCGCCACTTGCCGTATCTGTTCGTATACGGCGCGCATTTCACGGCATTGCCCGATCAAGTCGCCCGGATTGTCGGCTAGCATACCGCGCAGTTTGAGATTCTCGGTTACAAGCGCCTCGCGTTCCGCGCACTCTTCACGATAGACGGATGCGGCGTCCGCCGTGATATTCGCTACGACTTCGAGAAGGGCCAGATCGGAGTCGAGCGACTGGCGGTCCCTCCCGATTTTTCGGTCAACGGAAAGCGTCCCGATGGTCTGTCCGAGATGCACGAGCGGTACGCAGATGAAAGAAAGCGGGTCGTTCTTGTTCCGCGATTTCGTGCGGTTGAGAAAACGGCTGTCCTTGCGGATATCCATCACGACTTGCGCCTTGCCCGTCTTGGCGACAAGCCCCGTGATCCCTTCGCCGATGCGGTAACGTCCGAGGGCGCGTTCTTCCGCATTGAGCTGGTGGGCGGATGCCTCGATTTTCAATTCGTCGCCTTCAAGAAGCGCGATGGTGCCGCGCAGCATACCCATTTCACGGTCGAGAATCTCGATGACCTCGTTGAGCAGCCGCCTGACGTTGCGCTCTCTGACAAGTACAGACGATATGGCCTTGAGAACGGCCATTTCCTTTGAAACGTGCGTGTTCATTGCGGAACATTTTACCATGTTCCCGCCCGGAACGCATTAGGAAACTTTATGCCATTGCTGGAGTGTGAGCAGCGGTTTTTCGGTGGAGACGGCGTTTGCGGCGATCCCGCTGACCGCTTCGGCGAAGCCGGCCAACGTGGTCGTGACCGGAATACCCGCAAGCGTCGCCGCCGTGCGGATTTTAAGGCTGTCGTGTGCGGCACTCTCACCGTCTTCACGGGTATTGACCACCCATTTGATCTTACCCAACCGGATCAGGTCGAGCGCATTTGGACTGCCGAGCGGGATTTTGTAGAGGGCGTTCGACTCGATGCCTGCATTCCAGAGAGCGGTGGAGGTTCCGCGTGTCGCCCAGATTTCATAGCCGAGTCCGTCCAGCGTCTTTGCAAGGCGTACGACGTCGTCTTTGTCCTCGTCGCGGATGGAAAGAATGATGCCGCCTTGCTCCGGGAGAGGAAGGGGACTTCCCGCCGCGATTTGGCTCTTGTAGTAGGCTGTAGCCGCGTCGTGGCCGAATGCCATCACCTCACCGGTCGATTTCATCTCCGGCGTGAGTGTGATGTCCGCCCCCGGGAATTTCACGAACGGGAAAACCGCCTCCTTTGCGCAATAGTACTTTTGCCGTCGATTGCCGTCGATTGCCGTCGATTGCTGTCGATCGATAGCTGTCGAAAGCTTTCGTCCGCAATCGATTGCGTTCATCTTCTCCCCCGCCATGCACCGTGCTGCCACGCCGGCGAGCGACCAGCCTACCGCCTTTGAGACGAACGGCACTGTGCGCGAGGCGCGCGGGTTCACCTCGATCATCCAGATTTCGTTCTCCTTCACGGCGAGCTGGATGTTCATGAGCCCGCAGACGTGCAGGCGTTCCGCGAAGGTTCGGGCGATTCGCTTCACCTCGCCGAGGATCTGCTCCGAAAGCGAGACGGGCGGCGTGACGGCTGCGGCATCGCCCGAATGGCACCCCGCAGCCTCGATGTGTTCGAGGATCGCGCCGATTGCGCAGGTATTCCCGTCCGCTACGCAGTCCACGTCCAGTTCGATGGCGTGGGTAAGGAATTTGTCGATGAGGATGGGCCGGCCTTCCGAAAGGCGAACGGCCTCTTCGACATATTCCCTGAGGCGTTCTTCATGGTAGACGATTGCCATGCCGCGCCCACCGAGGACAAACGATGGACGCACGAGGACGGGGTAACCGATCTCGTCCGCGATCTTCAATGCGTCTTCCACGGTGTGGGCGATTCCGCTCGGCGGCTGCTTTACGCCTACCTCGGCCACGAGCGAACGGAAGAAGTCGCGGTCTTCGGCGAGGGCGATGTCGCGAGGCGAGGTCCCGAGCACGCGTACGCCCGCGTCCGCAAGGCGTTCAGCGAGATTGAGCGGAGTCTGTCCCCCGAACTGCACAATCGCGCCGTCGCATTGTTCACGCTCGTAGATTTCCATGACATCTTCAAATGTGAGCGGTTCGAAATAAAGCTTGTCCGAGGTGTCGTAATCGGTAGAAACGGTCTCCGGGTTGGAGTTCACCATCACGACCTCGATACCCATTTTTCGAAGGGCAAACGCCGCGTGGCAGCAGCACCAGTCGAATTCGATGCCTTGCCCGATGCGGTTGGGGCCTCCTCCGAGAATCATGATTTTGCGACGGGAGGACTTTGGACTTGAAGTCCGACATGCGAAGTCTGAAGCCGAATAGTGGCTGTAGTAATACGGTGTTTTGGCCTCGAATTCGCCGGCGCAGGTATCCACCTCGCCGAATTCGGGATGAATACCGAGTGCGCAGCGTGTCTTCCGCACCGCACGTTCGTCCATGCCGATCGCTTCGGCGATTTCCTTGTCGCTGAAACCAAACACCTTTGCTTGGCGGAGGAGCGCGGCATCCAGGGGGAACGGAGATTCGGCATCCGGTGATCGACCACTGAGCGACTTTCGACTCTCGGCGTTCGACGAAAGATAGGTGCGAAACGCCTCGATTTCGTCCAACTGCGCTTTGAACCACGGATCAAACGTGCTTGGGTCGTGTCCGGCGAGCGGCGCCTCCAGCGAGCGGACGGCCTTCAAGTACGCTTGCTTAAACGTGTGCCCGATCGCCATCGCCTCGCCTACAGACTTCATCTGGGTGCCAAGGCGTTTGTCTGCGCCAGGAAACTTTTCAAACGTGAAACGGGGAACCTTCACGACCACATAGTCGAGCGCCGGTTCGAAGCAAGCTGGCGTCACCTGTGTGATGTCGTTTGTCAGTTCGTCCAACGTATAGCCGATGGCGAGAAGGGCGGCGATCTTGGCAATCGGGAAACCAGTGGCCTTCGAGGCAAGTGCGGAGGAGCGAGAGACGCGCGGGTTCATCTCGATGATGATTCTCCGTCCCGTCACGGGATTCACCGCCCACTGCACGTTCGAGCCGCCTGTCTCAATTCCGATGGTCTCCAGCACACGGATCGAATCGTCGCGCATCTCTTGATATTCGCGATCCGTGAGTGTCTGGATCGGTGCGACGGTGATGGAGTCGCCCGTGTGGACACCCATCGGATCCATTTTCTCGATGGAGCAGACGATTACGGCGTTTCCCGCCTTGTCGCGCATCACCTCCATCTCGAATTCCTTCCAGCCGATGAGCGACTCCTCGATCAATACCTCGTGGTTGAGCGACGCCTCAAGTCCGCGAGTCACAATCGTCTGGAACTCCTCTGCGTCATGCGCGATGCCGCCGCCTGTCCCTCCTAGTGTAAAGCCGGGGCGGATGATGAGCGGCCATGAGCCGATTCCCGCCGCGATGGCCCTCGCCTCTTCAAACGAATGGGCGCTTCCCGATTTCGGCATATCGAGTCCGAGTCCGGACATTGCCGCTTTGAAAAGGTTGCGGTCTTCCGCCCGTGCGATGGCCTCCGCGTTCGCCCCGATCATCTCCACGCCGTATTCGGCGAGGATGCCCGACTTCGCTAACCCGGTTGCAACATTGAGCGCGGTCTGTCCCCCGAGTGTCGGTAGAAGCGCGTCTGGACGTTCCTTTCGGATGATGTCGGCGACGGAATCGACGGTCAGGGGTTCGATGTATGTCGCTTCCGCCATTTCGGGATCGGTCATCACCGTCGCGGGATTCGAATTCACGAGGACGATTTCATAACCTTCCTTGCGCAAGGCTTTTACCGCCTGGCAACCCGAATAGTCGAACTCGCATCCCTGCCCGATGACGATCGGACCGGAACCGATGATCAGGATCTTCTTTAAATCGGTGCGTTTCATTTTGACTTCCTCCCTGCTAATGCCGCCGCGACAAGTCCGAGGAAAAGCGGGTGCGGCGCGGTTGGACGGGATTTGAATTCGGGGTGGAACTGGCAGGCGATAAAGTAGGGATGCTTGGGAAGTTCGACAATCTCGGCGAGTTTGCCGTCGGGCGAAAGCCCCGAAACTTGGAGGCCGGCCGCGATTAGTGCGACCCTCTCGTCGCTGCCGTAGGCGAATTCATAGCGGTGGCGGTGACGTTCGGAGATAACGGTAGAACACGCCGCCGCTTCGTTCATCCCGGACGGGACTGGTCGGCAGACCGCCGTTTTGCCATAGAGTTTCGCCGCAAGTGTGCCCGCTTTCAGAACGCACGGATACGCGCCGAGACGCATCGTGCCGCCTTTCTGGGTAACGCCCCGTTGTTCTTCCATGAGATCGATGACGGGATGTGTCGTGTGTTCGTCGAACTCCGTCGAGTTGGCGTCTTTCCAGCCGAGGACGTTGCGCGCGTATTCGATAACCGTGCACTGCATACCGAGACAGATTCCGAGGAAAGGAACATTGTGTTCGCGGGCGTACTTGATCGCCTCGATTTTCCCGTCTACGCCGCGTGAACCAAACCCTCCCGGTACCAGAATGCCGTCGATGTTCTTTAACTTGCCGTCGATTGCCGTCGATTGCCGTCGATTACCGTCGCCGAACTCCTCCGCCTCGATGGGTACGACCTCCACCTTGCAGTCTTTCGCCATGCCTGCATGCTGTAATGCCTCGTGGATGGATTTGTAGGCGTCGCGGATGGCGATATACTTGCCGACGAGCGCAATGCGGCACTGTTTTTTCGGTTTGGTCGCCTTGCGGACGAGTGTATCCCAAACGGTGTGTTTGATCGGCCAGATGTCAAGATGCAGTTGCCGCAGTACTTGCTCATCAAGTCCCTGTTTGCGCAGTTCACGCGGAACGGCATAAACCGAATCCGTCACGTCCTGTTCCTCGATGACACATTCACGCCTCACGTTGCAGAAAAGGGCCAGCTTCTGCTTATGTTCTTCCGGTATCGGCATCTCCGTGCGGCAGACGAGGATATCCGGGATGATCCCGATGTTGCGGAGCATCCCGACGGAATGCTGCGAGGGTTTTGTCTTCAGTTCGCCCGCGGCCTTGAGGTACGGCACGAGCGTCAGATGCACGAAACAGGTGTTCTCCACGCCTTCTTCAAAACGAAACTGACGCGCCGCTTCAAGAAACGGAAGACTCTCGATGTCGCCCGAAACGCCCCCGATTTCACAGAGTACGATGTCGCAGTCGTGTTCGCCGGCGCTTCTGATAGCCGCCTTGATCTCGTTCGTGATATGCGGCACGACCTGTACCGTTCCGCCGAGATACCCGCCGGCGCGTTCACGTGCGAGGACAGCGGAGTAGATGCGTCCCGAAGTGTAGTTGCTCGCTTTGGTGCACGTCACACCGGCGAAACGTTCATAATGCCCTAGGTCGAGGTCTGTCTCGGCACCGTCGTCCGTCACGAATACCTCGCCGTGTTGATACGGCGACATCGTTCCGGGGTCGATGTTGAGGTAGGGATCGAGCTTCTGCATAAAAACATTGTAGCCCCGGGACTTCAGGAGGAGTGCGAGCGACGCGCTCGTAATTCCCTTGCCGAGGGAACTGACCACACCGCCTGTGATGAATACGTATTTGACTTGTTTTCTCATTTCCGTTCCCCGATGCCTGCCGATAACCGTCGACAGCTCTCGACTGCCTTCGCAAACTCGTCAAACAAATACGCGCTGTCGTGCGGTCCGGGACAGGCTTCCGGGTGGTACTGCACCGAGAACGCCGGAAGCGTTTTGTGTCGTACACCCTCGATGGTGCCATCGTTGAGGTTGACGTGGGTCACCGAAAGGCAGTCCGGCAGTGAATCCCCCACCACGGCGAAGTTGTGGTTTTGGCTTGTGATCTCCACCTTGCCCGTCGCGAGATTCTTGACGGGATGGTTGCATCCGTGGTGCCCGAACTTCAGCCGCGCCGTCTTTGCGCCACACGCAAGTGCGAGCAACTGATGCCCGAGACAGATGCCCATCATCGGCACCATCCCCAGCAGCTTCCGAATATTCTCGATGGCGTAGGTGACGGCAGCGGGGTCGGCGGGGCCATTGGAGAGAAAGATACCGTCAGGGTTGAGGGCCAGTGCATCTTCTGCGGAGGTCTGCGCGGGTACGACCTTCACTTGCGCCCAGGAAGCGAGCGAACGCAGAATGTTTGTCTTCACGCCGAAGTCGTAGCAGACGACACGGGGAGGCGATTGGACATTCGACATCCGGTATCCGGCATCCGGGGTTCCGGCTGACGGTTGTCGAATGTCGCTCCGGGTGAAATCATACGTTTCCCTGCACGTCACCTTTGCAGCGTAGTCCTGCCCGTCAAGCCCCTCCCATGCACTGGCGCGGGCGATAGCCCGTGTTTCCGGGCATTCCGGATCGGTCACGCTCAAATACGCCTTGCGGTTTCCATGTTCGCGGATGTGCAGCGTGAGTGTGCGCGTATCGATGCCGTAGATGCCGGGAATGCCGTTCGCTTTCAGGTAGTCATCAAGGCTCTTTTCGCTACGCCAGTTGCTTGGCTGCGTCAGGTCCCCGATGACAAGCCCGGATAAAAACAGCGCGCGGCTTTCCGTGTCCGCGCTGTTGATTCCGTAGTTTCCGACTTCGGCGGTGGTGAGTGTCACGAACTGTCCGGCGTAGGACGGATCGGTCAGAATTTCCTGATAACCGCTCATGCCCGTGTTGAACACGACTTCGCCCGGTACATCCTTTTTTGCGCCGAACGCGACACCGTGAAACACGGCACCGTCGTCCAGCGCCAGGAACGCCTTCCGCTCCCGTTCCGCTTTCCATTTCTCAATAAGATCGTTCATTCTTCTTCTCCAGATAATTTCCAAGTGCCTTTTCAAGGACTCTGTAACCTCCGGGGGTGGGGTAATCGCCTGTGAAGTACCAGTCGCCGGAAGATCCGGGGCAAGCCGCATGGAGTGCGTCGATGGATTGGTAGACGACCTTGACTTCGGCTTTCATGTCGGGCGGGGTCAGGAGTCGTGCAATCTCGAGGCAGTGTTGTTCTTCCGGGAAACGGGCGTAGAGGGCTTGCAGCGACGAATGGCACGTGGCGAGCGACGAGGCGGAGTGCAGGCACCTGCGCAGTTCCGGCTCGGCTCTTTCCCCGAGAAGGTTCACGAGTGCGCGGAATGCGACGAGTTCGTCGAGCGTTGACATATCGATGCCGTAGCAGTCTGGATAACGTATCGGTGGCGCGGACGAAGCGATGACGATACGCCTGGGCCCCAGCCGGTCGAGCATCGGCAGGATTGCGTTCTTCATTGTGTTGCCACGCACGATGGAATCGTCTAGAACGACGAGTGTGTCTTTTCCGGGGCGCACAAGCCCGTAGGTGACGTCATACACATGTTTGTAGAACTCGTGCCGCGCGGCGGCGTCGGCGATGAAGGTGCGGAATTTCGCATCCTTGACGGCGATCTCTCCGAATCGGGGGAGGGACTTGAGGACTTCAGCCCCCGGACTTCGGACTCCGGCAACAGAAGTTTTCGCGTCATCGAGGAGCAAAACTCGCTTGAACAGCTCTTCGAGAAGGCCGTGGAATGCGATGCGTGCGGAGTTGGGGATGTAACTGAAAAAGATGTCGGAAAGATCGGTTTCCGCCGATTCAAGTATCTGCGGCAGAAGAGCCGCGCCGAGCGCTTTACGCTCGCGATGGATGTCGGCGTCGTTCGCACGGGAGAAATAGATGCGTTCGAAAACGCAGGGACGGGGAACGGCCTTGGTGCCCGAACGCAGTGCGGCCATCTGGACTTCACCTTCCGGCGAAACGACCAGGGCTTCGCCGGACGGCAGTTCCTTTACGGCGTCCGGCGGGACGTCGAAAGCCGCCTGGATCGCAGGGCGTTCACTCGCGACCGCCACTACCTTGTCATTAACGTAGTAAAAACCGGGGCGTATGCCATTCGGGTCGCGTGTGGCGAATGCCCATCCGTCGCCCGTCGCACCGCAGAGCGTCCACGCGCCGTCCGCATTTGCGAGCGCGGCGGACAGGGCGGCTGCGATCGGTGGACTTTCGACCTCGGCCTCCAGATGTAAAACGTCGGCGGAATTCCGAAGCCCGGCGTCTGAAACCTGTTGCCCTTTCCTGACCAGCTCATGGGCGATCAGTTCGCAGATGAGGTAACCGTCTGCCCGGCTCGTGGGAAACTCGCCCTGTCGGCGGTAGTCCTCGAAAAGGTCGCGGGCGTTCGTCAGATTGAAGTTCCCTGCGAGGAGGAGCGTATGTTCCAGTTCACTCGCCTCGTGGATGAAAGGATGGCAAAACGCCACCTCGTTTTTCCCGAAGGTGGCGTAGCGCAGATGACCAAGGAATATTCGTTCAGCCTCGGACTTCGGATTTCCGGCGCCGACGGCTGGCGCTTGAAGTCCGGAAGCCGAAAGCCGCGTTCTCCTCGCGAGCGAGGCGAGTACGTCGGCGAGCGGTGTGGCGGAGGCGGATTTGACGACCCAGTACGGAGCCTCTCCCGGTTCGGGGTCTGAGGCGAGGATCGCCGCACCCGCGCCATCCTGTCCGCGGTTGTGCTGCTTCTCCATGAGGAGCGATAGCTTCGTTCCTCCGAAGTCGCCCGTGGCGGATGGCGGTCTGCGTAGAACCACCATCGCCACGGCACATTCATGTTTTACTTCGTCCGACATTCCACTATCCGTTGGTCATGCATCACGATCCGCTAGTACAGAAACAACATATCCCTGTATTTCGGGAGCGGCCAGCGGGCATTGGAAACGCGCTTCTCCAGGGTGTCGACGGTCGTCCTGAGCGACTGCATGGCGGAGAGGATCAGGGTCATGTCCGTTCCCTCCAGCGCCTGTTCGATCTCCTGGATGCCGATTCGCAGCGCATCGAGTCCCGCGCCCAGCTCGACGAGGTTTTCACGCAGGGCGGACGTACCCGACGACACACCCACTTTCTCCGCCTTCGCGAACGCCTCCGCCGTTTCAAGGTATTCGGTCTTGACGGCGGGGAAAACCATTTCCGAAGCGATGTCCCGTGCGCACGTACCCTCGATGCGAACCTTCTTTGCGTATTCTTCAAGGAAAATCTCATGGCGGCTTTTGAGTTCGCGGGCGGTCATCACACCGTACTTGGCGAAGAGCGCGGTGTTTTCTTTTTTCGTGAGCGCGGCGAGGGCGGACGGTGTATCGGGCGCGTTCGGAAGTCCGCGTTTCGCCGCCTCTTCCGGCCATTCGGCCTCATACCCGTTTCCATTGAAGATGACGCGCTTGTGGGCTTTGAGCGATGCCTGGAGGATCTTCTGGAGTGCGTTGTGGAACGCGGCGGTGTGTTCGCCCGGCTTCGCTTTCCCTGCGACGTTCGCCGCCTCCAACTCGTCTGCGATCCGGTCTACGGCTTCGGCAACGATGGTGTTGAGGACGGTCATCGGACCGGAGCAGCAAACAGTTGAACCCGGCGCGCGGAATTCGAATTTGTTGCCGGTGAACGCGAACGGAGATGTGCGGTTTCGGTCGGTCGCGTCCTTCGGGATGACCGGAAGCGTATCGACGCCGATTTTCATCGGCTTCACGGAGGCGCGGGAATGTGCGCCTCCCGACTCCAAGCGTTCCAGTACGTCGGCGAGCTGGTCGCCCACGTAGATGGAGATGACGGCGGGCGGCGCTTCGTTTGCGCCGAGACGGTGGTCGTTCCCTGCGCTAGCGACGGAGGCGCGCAACAGGTCGGCGTGTTTGTCAACCGCCTCGATGACCGCGCAGAGCATCGTGAGGAACACGGCGTTTTCGTCCGGGTTTGTACCGGGGTCGAGCAGGTTTTTCCCACCGTAGGCGACAGACCAGTTGTTGTGCTTGCCCGAACCGTTCACGCCCGCGTAGGGTTTTTCGTGAAGGAGGCACTTGAGTCCGTGCCGGTCGGCGACGCTGCGCAAGGCATCCATCACCAGCATATTGTGGTCGCTTGCGAGGTTCAGTTCCTCGAATTGCGGGGCAAGCTCGAACTGCGCGGGCGCGACTTCGTTGTGGCGCGTCTTCGCCGGGATGCCGAGTTTCCAGAGTTCGCGCTCCACATCGTTCATAAAGGACAGGATGCGGTCGGGAATGGCACCGAAGTAATGGTCCTCCAACTGTTGTCCCTTCGCGGAGGGGGCTCCGAAGAGCGTCCGTCCGGTGAGGACGAGGTCGGGGCGTTTCTTCCAGTAGTCCTTGTCGATAAGGAAGTATTCCTGTTCCGCGCCGAGCGTGCAGGCCGTGTGCGCTTCGTCGCGCCCGAAGAGTTTCATCAGGCGTTTGAGCGACTTGTCGAGCGCCTGCATGGAGCGGAGAAGGGGAGTCTTCTTGTCGAGCGATTCTCCCGTGTACGCGCAGAACGCGGTGGGAATGCACAAGGTCGCGCCGTTGGAGTGACGCTTGATGAACGCGGGGGAGGTGGGGTCCCACGCCGTGTATCCGCGCGCCTCGAAGGTGGAGCGGATGCCGCCGGAAGGGAACGACGAGGCATCGGGTTCCCCGACAATCAGATTCTTGCCGCTGAAGAGCATGATCGGCTCGCCGTCTTTCAGTTCGAGGAACGAATCGTGTTTCTCGGCGGTCGATCCCGTCATCGGAAGGAACCAGTGCGTGTAGTGCGTGGCACCGCGGTCCATCGCCCAGTGGCGTATGCCGTGGGCGACCTCGCCCGCGATGGAGGGATCAAGCGGCTTGCCCTCGCGGATTGTCGCCTGGAGCGTCTTCGCCGTCTCCTTGCTCAAATACGTCCGTATCGCCTCATCGCCGAATACGTCTTCGCCGAAATGAGTTGCGTTCTTGGTCTCTTCTGTCATCTTTCGTTTCCTTTCCGGGACTTCGCCCGCAAAGTATCTAGCACACCGTGTGCCAACGCCGGAATCGCGCGATAGCGGTCGAAATCTTTACATCCGAAGGGGATTGCCCAGTCAGAATATTACAAAAAATGTAATAACGGGTGGTTCTCTCGTCTAGAAAGACGCTTGGCACAGCTTTTGCGAACAGACTTCACGTTATGAAACTCATCATCGCATACATC
This sequence comes from Kiritimatiellia bacterium, assembly GCA_017962315.1. GTDB lineage: Bacteria > Verrucomicrobiota > Kiritimatiellia > RFP12 > UBA1067 > RGIG8368. The sequence goes on along the minus strand of JAGCVN010000060.1, from coordinate 6,141 downwards.
CAGCCGGAACGGTTGAATGCCGTCAAGCGGGCGTTGTTCGCTCGTGAGATCTATAAAATGTCCGTTACCAACGCACTCGGCTGCGGGAAACAGGGCGGTTATCTGCATCTGTACCGGGGCGCGGTGGAAGAGGTCACCCTCCACAAGAAGATGCGCCTTGCCATCGGCGTGAACGATGACTACGTGGAGAAGACGATCGAGGCCATCGTCGAAGGTGCCCGCACCGGCGACATCGGTGACGGAAAGATATTCGTCCTTCCGATGGAAGAGTGTGTACGAATCCGTACCGGTGAACGCGGCCCCGGGGCGATTGGGTAGAGAATGATTTGGATCCGAAACGTGGAACATGAGACGAGGTGGCAATTCACGTCTAACGTCCCATATTTCGCGCTAGAAATTCAACTGGAGAAACTCAAAATGACACCTGAAATCACGGCACCCGCAGTTCAAACCAACCTCAACGTCGTCTGGACGCTCATCGCCGCCATCCTCGTCTTCATGATGCAGGCGGGATTCGCGCTCGTCGAGACAGGCTTCACCCGTGCCAAGAATGCGGCGAACATCATGATGAAGAACCTGATGGACTTCGCCGCCGGTTCGCTAGCGTTCTATATCCTCGGCGCCGCGCTCATGTTCGGCGTGACGAAGGCGGCGGGCTGGTTCGGCTGGGGCGGACTCGGCATGCCGACTCTCGCCAACGGAGAAGGCGCGTGGGACTGGACGTTCCTCTTCTTCCAGACCATGTTCTGCGCCACGGCGGCGACCATCGTCTCCGGCGCGGTCGCGGAACGTATCGAGTTCAAGAGTTACCTCATCTACTCAGTCCTTATCTCGGCAATCGTCTACCCGGTCAGCGGACATTGGATGTGGGGTGGTTTGGCGGGCGAGGCATCGCGGGGCTGGATCGAGAGGTTGGGATTCCACGACTTCGCCGGTTCCACGGTGGTCCACTCCGTCGGCGGCTGGATAGCACTCGCTGGAGCGATGGCTCTTGGCCCGCGCATCGGCAAGTACCGCCACGACGGCAAGGCGAACCCGATTCCCGGACACTCGCTCGTCCTCGGCACGCTCGGTGTCTTCCTCCTCTGGATCGGCTGGTTCGGATTCAACCCCGGTTCGTACACGGCGGGCATCGGCTCCATCGGGCGTGTCGCCATGACCACGAATCTCGCCGCCTGCGCCGGCACAATCGCCGCGCTCGTCACGGCGTGGATCATCATGGGCAAGCCCGACCTCACGATGGCGCTCAACGGTTCGCTCGCGGGACTCGTCGCGATCACCGCTCCCTGTGACCTCGTGACGGCCAACGCCGCGATCGTCATTGGACTCGTCGCCGGCGTGTTCGTGGTCCTCTCCGTGTTCGCGCTCGACCGCATTCACATCGACGATCCCGTCGGCGCGGTCTCGGTCCACTGCGTGAACGGCGTGTGGGGTACGCTCGCCGTCGGCCTCTTCGCCGTACCGACCACGTATGGCTACGGCAACGAACTCGCCGGTTTGTTCTATGGCGGCGGATTCAAGTTCCTGGGCGTGCAGCTCCTCGGCGCGGGCGTGACGGCGATCTGGGCGTTCGGCATGGGCGCGGGCATCTTCTTCGCGCTCAAGAAACTCGGCATCCTGCGCGTCTCCCCGAAGACGGAGCTGAAGGGCCTCGACCTCGTCGAACACGGCCAGGACGCCTACGCCTCCTTCCAGTTCTTCAGCAACACCTGATTCAATTTCCTTGCAAATCTGCACCGTTGCAAATCCGACAGTTTTTACCGTTTGTAAAGACAACATCCTTCTTTCGCCGCGCAACAGCGCGGCGTTTTCATAACCGCGCACGGTTGTTCGCGGAAGAACCAAACGTTGTTTTTACATTGTTCATGTTGTCTTCAGAAACTTACCCTCATCTACATTCCCGCGCACAGCGCGGACGGGTGCTTGCCGCCGACTTCGCAATGTACAGACGTTCATTGACCTCAGGCCAGAAGAGTTGATGTTAAACTTGAAGCTCTGCATGGAAGGCAAGGATGTCGTGTGGATCGATCCTATCCGATAAGGAGGTTGGTGTCCTTGATGATGAACAGGGTCAAGAAAGTAAAGGCGCTACCGGGCTATCGTCTCGAACTTGTGTTTCGGAATGGCGAGCAAGGCGTATTCGACAAAGTCGTAGCAGACCATGGTACCGTCATGTGGCCTGACGGCTCCGATCTGTTATGGAACGAGTAAAACGTGGACTACTCCAAGCACTCTTTGTGTAGATCACACAAAAAGCCGCTGGAGAAAGCCGGACTTGAGCGTCATAAGTCTGGCAAGCTCTCTTTCCGCAGCATTAGTTCGCACGTCAAGGCGAAAAAGGAACTCTACAATGGCGTTTTGTTTTTCAAGAGATGGCATCGCTACTTTGATGTCGGCGAGTTGAGGGAACTTCAAGTTCCAGATGTCGGAAGTCAGACCCTGCGAGAACTTCTGGAATGTCTGCACAAGTCGCCAATGCTTGAATGCAAAAGCCCAAAACGTCGTATTCTGTCTTGCTTTCGGATAGATTACTGTGTATGCCGGACTGACGATGCCAGACCAAGGCGACACGCCGCTCGCGCCTTGCCACATTCACGCTGATTGCGGAGAACTACCTTGTGCCGCATTTTGGCGGCATGAAGATTGGCTCAATCGCCGAAGCGGACGTTCAGTCATCCATCCTCAAACTTCACGAGGGCGGCAGACTCGACGGCAAAGGCGGCGTCAGCGTAAAGACGATACACGACATCATCCTCGTGTTTCGCCTTGCGATGGAACATGCCTATAAGCTCCGCGTCATTCCGCTTCTCAATTGGTCGCTCATAGAGTACCCGAAACCCGATACTCCGCATCAAGTGTCCGTGCTCTCGCAGGATCAGGAACGAGAACTCATCCAGCGGCTCTATCTTGCCGTGAGCAGGCGTTCGGCGGGAATCCTGCTTGCGCTCTTCACCGGCCTCCGCATCGGAGAGCTCTGCGCACTCCAAATGAAAGGCATTGATCTCACGACAAAGACGCTCGCCGTCGGCAAGACCATCCAACGCATCTACGACAAGAAGAGTGGAAAGACCCGTCTGCACATCGGCCCGCCAAAGACCGCCACCTCTGAACGCACGATTCCGCTGCCTTCGATGCTGATTATCCCGCTCGCCAAGTTTCTCACAGAGAATCCCGACCACTACTTTCTCACCGGAAAGGCGAAGCCAACCGAGCCGCGTACCTATCGGCAGTTCTTCGCACGATTCCTGAAGAAGCACGGTCTGGCGAAGATGCGCTTCCACGAAGTCCGGCACACATTCGCCGTCCGGGCGATGGAGATCCCCGAATTCGACATCAAGTCGCTTTCGGAGATACTTGGCCACAAGAACGTGTCGTTTACCCTCAACGTCTATGGGCGGGCGAACCTCCAACAGAAGACCCGCTGCATGAACCTATTAAACGACCTGTTATAGACAGTACAAGGTGAAATCGCCGCAAATCGGCATAAACAGTGGGTTTTGTGCCGATTTCGATTAATTCTCCATTGTGCCATCCGCCGAAATATGATATAATATTCGGCATATTGCTCATAGGAGTATGCACACATGAGCGAGAGACATTCACTTGCATGGGCGGGCGATGTCTCGCCCGCTGTCGGAACCTATGCGTCAAGCATGGGTGTGGTTTTGTTTTCCCTTGTTGCCGCGCTGATGGTTTTACCGATTTCGGCCCGGCAAATCACAATCCCTACGCAGCCCGTATCGTCGTATGCCGACACCGAGGTTTCGACGAATGTCGTGCTGCAGACGGGGCGGTCAGACGTGCGGGAGGTGAAGTTGCATCTTCAACTTGAAGGGACGCCCACGAACGACCTTGAAGTGGCTTTCGGCCGCGACGTGAACACGAACGGCGTTCTCGACGTTTCGGAAGTCGAAACGGTCTATGGATGGCGGGGAGGTCGATACTTCATCGAGAATGTCCGGACTTGGGAGCGGTTTGAAGCGGAAGCCGCCGTAAACGCCGCGTGCGGCGTTATCGATGTTCAGTTGAAGAATGACCGCAACTACGTTCCGGCGCAGTTTACGGCCACCTGCGGGGACGAGACGGCGTTTCAAGACTTCTCTACAAATCCCCCGGCATGGCTGTTCCGCAGGGAATGGAACATGATGCGCGTAGTGCGGCGTGGATCAGGTGTTCCGTCCGAATGGTTGCGCTGCTCTGTCGACTACGAGTTTTTCGCCATCCACTTGAGGTGACTTCATGATTTTGGCGTTTTTCACGAAGATTCTTGTCGCGCTTGCGATAATAACCGGAATCGCCTCGCTGTGCGTATGGCTGCACGAGAAAGGAATCCGACCGCTTGCATCCTTGAGAAAGATGTCCCTTGTCGGCATCTGCGCTTTGGGGCTCTGGGCCGCGCCGTTCATTCAGTACGGAAGCACCAAGGGCGGCAATGGCGGCACGAACAATGTCCCGCAACTGGTGATAAATCCTGGCGGAGGGCTTCTGCCGCTGGTTTCGCCGGGAGCGGCGACAAATGCAATCAACCAAGGCGTAATCCATCAACAGATGGGCGGCGTCCTTGGCGGCGTTGAGCCGGAGAGCATCGCTTCCGACGATGTGGCGCTCGTCGCTTCAACGAATACGCCCCATGTCATTACGGCAGGCGACTTTGAGCGCGGCTTCATCCAGACGCGAATCGGAACGGACGAGGAGTTTGACTTCACGCCTCCGTCTAACGCGACCATCGTCAATGACTGGCGGGCTTTCGGCGCGGCGACGGACTGGATATATGCAAATGTAAAATGGAAAGTGGAAAATGGAAAATGGGGAACGGGGAACGGGGAACAGGGAACTTGTGAAGATACGCGGTTGCGAATTCATTCCGATGGATGGCTGGAGGTCAAAGGCGGTCCTGTATTCTATCCGTTTAAAACAATTCTTGGAATAGTTCCCGAGGTAAACTGGCCTCAAATTTTACACTTTACACTTTACACTTTACATTCGCAGGTATGGTATGCGATTACGTCCGAAAACTCCCTTCTTCTGACTTGGCAGAATGCCCTCTTGAACCGCGACACCGACACCCCGCTTTCGTTCCAGATCGAGTTCAAACTGAACGGACAATTCATCTATCGCTTCGATCTGTCGCGCCTGAACACGGAAAGCGTTTCAAACATCCTTGTCGGTGCGTCTTTCGCCGGAAACGAGTGGACAACCAACTCCCTGCCGACAAACGTCACCTCGATGGCTTTCTATCCGCTCCTGGAGAGCGACGCATACGATCAGGACCCCGACAACGACGGTCTTCTCACCATCGACGAACTCTTCTTCTACCACACCGACCCGCACAACGGAGACACCGACTATGACGGGCTTACTGACTACGAGGAGCTCTTCGTCTGCAGCACCGACCCGCTTGATCCCTATTCCACTGGCGGGGCATACAGCGACGGGCTGGCGATCAAGATCGGTGACCTCAACCCGTTCTCATATCCCGAAGGATCGACGAACACCGTCCTTGAGCACATTTTCTACACCGGCACGACAAACGGCGTCTTCGCATATCCGCAGTCGTCGGAAAGCATGGCCGTTCTCCAGGTGTCCGTGTCCGGGTCCGGGACGGGCGACCTCATCGTCGGAAACCAGGTCGTGCCGCTCGTCGCGCCGCCGCAGCTACGGTCCGCCCCGTCAAATCCAATGCCTCCGCTTCTTGTCCAGCTTGTGAAGGGAGAGACCTATCCCATCTACTTCCGTGGCGACGAACTGCTGGAAGTCTCGCTTTACTCGGCAGACTTCGCCTTTGGCGTCTTGCCGACTCACAATACGTTCGGCCACATCAACTTCCCGAACACCGTGGCGACGACGCCTTGCATTCATGACTTCAACGCCCGGCGGAAAGGCGTCTATCTGCCGATGAGCCGCGATGCGAATCTGTTGACTTGCACATGGCAGGGCAACAGCAATGTGCAGGCCGAGAACAGTCCGCCAAGGGCGGCGACGATTACGGGGAACTTCTCGGCGAGAAGCACCAGCGGGATCACCTACACGCTCTCGCACCCACAGTACCTCTTTGGGCAGACGTCTTACGACCAGACTGTGCGCTTCTGCCCGCGACCGCCCGATCCCGACCCTGAGGACCCCGATCCGCCGGAAGACCCG
>JAGCVN010000059.1 GCA_017962315.1 Kiritimatiellia bacterium | reverse complement strand
CTTCCAACGGCCACCGAGTCCTTGCTGTGACATATGCTTGCAGAGATCGCGGTGCAACTGCAGAATTACATTTGGCGAGATTGGAATGACATCGTGCGATTCATGAATGGTAGCGAGTACATCACGATATCCGACGATTTCTTCTTCGTTTCGATTGCGAGGCTCCGTCATTTCCGCCATAAGTGCTTTCCGTCTGGCGTCCGATGTCGATATGCCCTCAATTTTATTCGATGCGGACGTCGACTGTATTTTGGCAATCTCCAGACGTCTTCAACACGTCGGGTTTTGCGGCAATAAACAGCATCTGCTTTCCGCGGTATTCGCGTATCGCGGAAATGAGATTGCAAACATCATTGTCCCGCAAATCGTCTGAAATGTGGCTGTAGTCAAATATCCGCATTGGCTGTTCTCCTTGTCAAAACACCGCCGTTATACCAGATATCTGCACCGTGCACAATGTGGATGATGCAGATTTTGGCCTTGTGATGCAATTGATCGTCAATATTACTGCCGTTGGCACATTATGTGGGCAAAGCCAAGGCAATGGTCACGCCGGACGGCTAAAACAGCCCCTCCCCTGCGTCTCTGCGCCTCCGCGTCAGGAACAGAAACGCCAGCGGATGCGGACCGCAGGGAGGTTTTATTGTGGCAGGAAGGGCAACGGGACGTTGCCCCTCCCAGGGTGCGCGTACAAAGGCAGGAGGGCGGCGTCCCCGCCGCCCGTCAACCGTTTCCCACGCGGTTTCCCTACAGGTCTTGGATGATGTGCTGGGCGGCGCGGATCGTGTTCCCGCAGCAGTCCAGGACGCCCGCGAGTTCCGGCATCGTCACCGACACGGATCCCGCGCCCGCGCTCCGGAGCCGGATGAGCAGGATGTAGCGCGAGTAGTATTTCTTCAACGGGTAGGTCGCGAACGGGGCGGATTCCAGCCCCGCGTTCGCGTTGCCGATGACCGAGCAGCTATCGCCGAGGCCGAAGGCGAGCAGCGGGCCGCCCGTCGCCGCCACTTCCGCCCGGACTTTCGTCTCGTCGTAGTTTTCACCCCAGTTGACCGTGTTGAGCAATTCCTGTCCGCACGCCTGATACACCGTGCGACCAAGGTCGGTCATTGGATTGACGGCGGCGACAGCCATCCCGTTCGTAACCACGGTCGCGACAATCGCGCTGGCGTTCGGATGCACGCCGTCCGCACCGTTCGGGACGGAACCGTCGCCGTACGCCCGGTCTTTCGGGTAATGGAGCGCAGGGAACGAAGTCGCGGCGAGATCGGCATAGGCAGTCTGGGCCATGACGTACTTCAGGCCGAGCCGTTCGGCGAGCGCCTCCGCCTGGGCTTTGTTCAAGGTGTAGAGGCAGAGCAGTTTCTGTAGATCGGGGGTAAGGCCGGAATTGCGTTCCTCTCGCAGGGTTTCCGTGGCTTCCGCATCCGCTGAAGGCCCTAGGTAAAGCCCCTCGCGTCCGTCCGCCGTCGAAACCGTGTCGAAATCGAAGTCCCCTTCCCTGCCCCGTCCGAGAACCGGGGCGCCGCCATCCCCCGCGTACAGGAGGGAATCGAGCCGGTTCAGCTTTCCGCCCGAAACCAGGAAGGCGCCGACGGCGCGTTCGACAGCCCCCTGGTTGGCGAGCGAGACTTTTCTCGCAGCGGCCTCCTTGATACCGCCCACCTTGTTGACGGCGAGCGTTGAAATGATGGCGATAATCGCAATCACCAACAGAAGTTCAATCAGCGTGAATCCTCTTTTCATGTCGTGTCTCCTTTACTTGAGCAGGTTTCGGACATCGTCCGACGCCTTGTGATCCTTGACGTTGCCCTCCGGCTTGTCGCGGAGCGTCCCCATGGACGCCTTTCCGTCACGCGCAGGATGCGCCGACAACACCTTGAGCAGTTCTTCGGAAATCCTTCCCCCTTCGTAGGGCGTGGAAATGACGTGCGGTTTGATCAACACAATCAACTCGCTGCGCGCTTTCACCTTTTCCGTGCCCCGGAAAAGCCACCCCAGCAACGGAATCGAGCCAAGGACGGGGGTGCGGTGGAATACTTCGCTTTCCGTCTCTTTGATCAATCCGCCCGCCATGACCAGCATTCCGTCCTTGGCGACGAAGGTCCCAGTAAGCGAACGGGATTCGACGTATTCGACATCGCGCATGGCGCCGGCTTCCGACGTTCCTCCCGTGACGGGGATCTGCACCTTGTTCGGGCTGACTTCGGAGTTCTCCTGCACCAGACGCAGGGTCACCGTCTTGTCCGCGTTGATGTTCGGCGTGACGAGGAGCATCGTGCCGACATCCTTCCGTTCGATCTCAACCGTTGACGGAACCGTCACGATACCGCTCTGCGAAGAGACCGCCTCCCCCGCCGTCCATCCCGTGACCAGAGGGTATTCCTTCCCGCTGAAAATACGCGAGACCTCGTTGTTCGCGCTCAACAGCGTCGGCGTCGCGAGAATCTTCACCTTCCCGTCTTTCTGCAGTAGCTGGATTTTCGCGTCGATGTTGTCGTTCACCACACGAAACGAAAACGTGGGTTCGACGGCGGAGACACCCGACTGCAGGATGTCCGAAAAAATGGAACCGTTGTTCCCGACGCGGTGCGTGTCGCGGTTGAAGGCGTATTCAAACGTCGCCGTATAGTTGTCATCGACCGCCAGTTCCAGCACCTTCACCTCCAGCAACACCATCGGCGTGGGGACGTCGAGCCGCTTGACGAGTTTCCGAATCTCGTCCATCGCCTTCGTGTCGCTCGTGCGGACGAGGAGCATATTGTTTTTGCGGGAAATCGAGACGAAGATGTTCGCGGCGGATTTTCCCTGGACGGCAGCCGCCTCGGCGGCTGCCGCGTCACCTGACTGCAACGCGCCTTCAATCTGTTTCGCCTCCGTCTGCGAAATGGTGTTGCGTCCGGCGGTCTGCGGCCCGTTCCGCCTCCGGTCGCGCAGTTGATCCCACTGGGAGAGTCGCGAGACCGCATTGCCGCGGCTGAACGAAAAGTTTCCCGACCCCGACCTCGTCCCCGTCCCGGTGGCCGTCGGTGCCGTCATGTCCATAAACTGCGAACCGCCGTTTTCATCCAGCACGCGGAACCGGCGGAAGCGCTGGGAGAGGTTGTTCTCCTCGTCTTCGTCGAACTCCTGTTCCCCGAGCGAGAGCAGCGTCCTGTCGGGATAAAGCCCGTAGATGACCCCCGCGACTTCGGTCACGTTCGGGTACAGCAGGGTGAACGTTTCCATCGTCTCCTCGCGGAAACTGGCGAGGTTTTCCGAATACTCCTCCATCGTCATGATGCGGATAATCGCGCCTCCGGCGTCGTTGCGGAACCAGAGCCCGGAGGTGCGGCACACCTCTTCGACGGCGGTGGCGACCGTCACGTTGCGGAGAAAGATGGAAACGGTTCTTTTCGCCGCCGCGTCCGAGGCGGAGATGTTCACCCCCGTCCGGTCGGCGAGCAGACGGGCAAGGGTTCCGAGCGCCACCCTGTCCGCTTCGAGGTAACGGACAAAACCCGGCGCCGCGTTCGTCGGTGCCGCAAGCGGCGTATACTGGCCCGGTAGCGTCACCGCCTTCCCGTCCTTCCCCGGTTCCAGGGCGACACCGGAAACAGTGACAGACTGAATCCGCGCCTCCACGCGGATGCCGTCCACGGTTTCGCTCACCCGGCTTCCCTTGCGCACGCTCTGCGCGGCCTCCGGCGAGGGACCGACCAGTGCAACACCCTCTTCCCCCGTTCCCACGACGAGCATCCACACCCTCAGGTTGCCCGATTCCGCAATCCGCTCGCGCAGTCGGTCTGCCAGCTCGTCCGCAGGAACGGTCGGGTCGTTGTTCCCCGCGAACAAGGCGGACGCCGCCGCGCAAACCGCGAACAAGACGGCCAGCCTCCTTTTAAAATTTGTTTTTTGTTTCATCTCCACACCTCGCTCAATTCGTTCCCGCAATGGCGAACAGCGCCATGAAGAACGCGATGTAGACAAAGCCCACGATCCCCCCGGTGATGACGATCATCACCGGCTCGATCAACATACCGAACCGTTTGACGGCGATTCCCAACAGCATTTCATGGAAGCGTGCCGTCTCGCCGAACGCCTCCGGCAGTGAACCGGTCACTTCCCCGACCGCCGCCATGCGCCGCAGCATCGGCATGAACTCGCACGCCGGCTCAAGCGCGTCGGCGAGGGAAGATCCGCGTTCCACGGCATCGTGCGCCGCCGTAACGCGCCGGCGCATACGCCGGTTCGCCAACAGCGAGGCCGTCGTGCGGAGGGAGTCGAGCAGCGTCACGCCGGACTCCGTCAAGATCTGCAACGCCCTTGCCAGCAGGGCTGTACCCGAAAGGCGCAGGATTTTACCGGTCACGGGAAGCCGCAGCAGCAGCACGTCCTCCCATTCCCGGCCTTTCTCGAAGGTGCGGAGGAGAAGCCAGGCGCCGACAACGGCCGCACCCCCCGCAAGCAGGTTTAGCCCGTTCAGGCGCACCCATGCGGAAAAATCCAGCAGCGCCTGCGTAAGCGGCGGAAGGGATGCACCGCCGCTTTCCAAGAATTCGCCGAGTTTCGGAATCACGCCGACGACGAGGTAGACGCTCACCGCCACCGCCATCGCCACGGTGATGCAGGGATAGAGGACGGCGTTCACGACGGCAGTCCGGAGGTTGCGCCGCGTCTCCAGCTGGTCGGCCGCACGCGTAAGCGCGTGTTCCAGTTCCCCCGAACGCTCTCCCACGTCCACGAGGCGCACCGTGATCTCGCCAAACACGCCCCGTTGTTCCTCCAGCGCCGCGGCGAACGTCCCGCCCGCGTAGATACGGTTCCGGACACGTTCCCACGCCTCCGCCGAGCGGGGCCGACCGGCCTGTTCCGAAACCGTCTGGAGGCCGAGCAGAAGGGTCACGCCGCTGCGAACCATCGAAGCGAGCTGGCGGAGTCCCATTTCCACATCGAACACGCTCATCGGCAACAGGCGGGCAAGCGAAAACACTGGCCACGCGGAGGGACGCGCCACCTCTTCAATCCCTAGGACGAGCATTCCCTCCGATCGCAGTTCAGAGGCAAGGGCGGTCGCCGTCGCGGCGTCTCTCCGGAAAGTCCTCCTGACGCCGGCGGAATCTTTCGCTGTCACCTGGAACGTCATCCGTCAACCCCCGTCACGCGGCGCACCTCGGCGAATGAAGTGACGCCGTCTGCCACCTTCTCCCGTGCATCGTCCGCGAGGAAGGTTTCCACCCCCATCTTGGGCGAATACAACTCAAACAATCCGATTCGTCCCGCGTACCCGCGCCCGCCACATTCGCGGCACCCCTTCGGCTCCCAGCCGTCCACGCCGCGCACCTTGCACGCAGGACAGAGGCGGCGGACAAGGCGTTGCGCGACGGCGAGATGGAGCGTCGCGGGCACAAGGTGCGGATCAAGCCCCATATCCACCAATCGCGTCTCGACGGATTTCGCGTCGTTCGTGTGCAACGTCGAAAGCACGAGGTGTCCGGTGAGCGCGGCCTTGACGGCGGCGTCGAGCGAGTTCATGTCGCGGATTTCGCCGATCATCACGACATCCGGATCGTGGCGGAGAAGCGATTTCAACGCCTTGGAAAAATTCACCTTGTCTGCGGAATCAACCTCCGCCTGCGCCACGCCGGGAATCTCGTATTCGACCGGGTCTTCGACGGTGAGGATGTTGAATGCGCCGAATTGCAACAGCCGCTGGATCGCCGCGTAAAGCGTGGTGGTCTTCCCGCTTCCCGTCGGTCCCGTCAACAGTACCAGACCTTGCGGATGGCGGAGGACTTTCTCGAAAACGGCGAGATCCGCCTGACGCATGCCGAGGTCTTCAAGCGTGAGCCGCCGTCCGCCGGTTTCAAGCAGGCGCAGCGTGATCCGCTCGCCATGGCGCACGGGAAGCGTCGCCATGCGCACGTCGAGGGGGTTCTGCGCGAACGTCCCGCCGCCGGGAAGTCGCCACACGAACCCGCCGTCCTGCGGCGCCCGGCGTTCCGCGATGTCGAGCGAGGCCAGGACCTTCAAGCGGCTGGTCATCGCGTTCGCCATCGACACAGGCACACGCAACACCTCCTCAAGTTGTCCGTCTATCCGGAACCGGACGCGCACGGCATCCTGCATCGGGTCGAAATGGATGTCGGACGCATGCAGGAAAAGCCCCGCCCGGAGGATGCGGTCCACCAGCTGGACACCATCCGTCAGCGTTTCCGCGTGAGCCAATAATTCGTTCGCGCTAAGCATGGCGGTCGATCCTCCGTTTCAACGCTTCGGCGTTCCGCGAGAACGCAAGCGCCGTCTGTTCCGGGATTTTTCCGGTCAGCACAAGGTCGGTCAACGATTTTTCAAGCGTACACATACCGAGTGCCGAATTGGTTTCCAGCAGGGAATAGATCTGCGCGGTGCGTCCCGTCGCGATCAAGTTCGCGACCGCCGCCGTGTTCACCAACAGTTCGTAGGCGGGGACGCGACCGGTCTTGTCCGCCTTGGGCAGAAGGTGCTGGGCGAAAATCCCGCGCAACACCAGCGCGAGCTGGTGGCGGGCGCTCGACTGTTCGTCGGCGGGGAAAACGGAAATCAAACGTTCCACCGCCCCCGCGCAGTCGCCCGCATGGAGCGTCGTAAAAACAAGGTGCCCCGTCTCCGCCGCACGCAGGGCGGTGCGGATGGTGTCGATGTCGCGGATCTCGCCCACAAGGATTACATCGGGATCCTCGCGCAAGGCGTCGATCAACGCAGCGTTGAAACTCCGGGTGTCGCGCCCGACCTGGCGCTGGTTCACAAGGCACCGGTCGGTCGTGTGCAGGAACTCGATCGGGTCTTCGATGGTGATGATGTGGCCGGGACGGGTGTGGTTGATCAAATCGAGCATCGTGGCGAGCGTCGTGGATTTTCCCGAACCTGTCGGCCCCGTGACTACAACCAGTCCGTCGTGTTCGTTGCAGAAATCGGCGAGCCGGCGCGGGAGCCCCAATTCCGGGAAAGTGTGGAACGCGCCGTCGAGTCGGCGCAGCGCGACGGCGTGGCGGTCGCGTTCACGGAAAAGGTTGAACCGGTAGCGCGCCCCGGAAAGCGAGGAGACCGCGCCGTCGATGGAACCGTCGCGAAGGAGCGTCGTACGAATCCGCTCTGTCCCGTCGGGACAGCCAAGCGGCAGCGTGACCAGTCCGAGATCCATCGTGATCGAATCGATCGCCTTGACATCGAACGGGCGATAGTCCCCCTTTTCGACCAATGCGCCACGGATGCGGAAACGGGGTTTCTGACCGGTCGCGAGGTGGATGTCGCTCGCATGGTTTTCTTCGCAGACGGAAAACAGGCTCTCCAACAGGCTATTCATAGATTGACACACTCCAGTTCCCGTTGCCTTCCATCGAAAGTTGTTCGACCGCAACCGCCATTTCGTTTCCGGCGAAGGCGTCCAGCGCCTGACGGACGGACGGGTAACCACCGTCGAGACGGTAGACGCGCCGGACCGGTTCGGGGCATACCCCCGTCGCTTTTAACGCTTCACCGGCTTCGCCAGAGACCTTGTCAGAAGAACGCCCAGACTCGATTTTTGTCACGCGCAGACCGGCCGTGCGGAAGACGCCGACAACGGTGCGTTCGCGTTCCGCCGGACTTGCCCCCGCCTCCCCCTTCACGCGCACCGCAGGCATGGGTGCGGACAGTGCCTCCTCCCGTTCTTTTCGGGCGGCGGCGGCGTTCAGCTCCAGCGTCCGTTTCTCCTGCGGGAAGGCGTCTTGCGCGACAAGGGCGAGATCCTGCGCTTCGAGTGTGCGCAAACGCTTGACGGCGGCGGTGCGCCAGCCCCAGACGTAGAGGGCGACGAGGGCGGCAGGCAGCACGACTGCGAGGAAAAGTTTGTCTTTTGTCCGGATTTCGGTCATGGGGAAAACCTCGCTTCGCAGGAAAAGACGGCGGTCGAAGCGTAGCCCGTCTCGACCGCGCCCGGACGGAGTTTCCAGCCCTGTTCCGCCAACGCACGGGTACACGCGACCATCACGTCTGTCGCGGTGCGGGCGTCGGACGCCGTCGCCCGGATCGTCACGGCGAACGCCCCCCCCTTGTCGATCGACTGCACGACCGCACGTCCGGAAAAAGAGTCGGAAAGCGCTTTCAACAACGCGGGATAGGCGGCCCGGATCCGGGCGAATTTTTCCTGTGCCTTAATTGCGGCCTCCCGACGGTCGCGCTCGACTTGCGCCGCACGCCGGTCGGCGTCGGCTTGCTTCCGAAGTCGGTCGAGTTGCGCCTGCAGGGGCTTGCGGACGGCGACTGTCTTCTCCAGTTTCCCGAGGCGGCGGGAGAGGTTGGCAAAATCTGCGACACCCAGCAGCACAGCCAACACGCCGGCACAGGCGAGGGGAAACAGGAGGCGGGCAGCCCGTTCCGTTCCTTTCCCGTTTCCGGCGCGGCGCACCACCGCGACCTCGAAGACGCGGAATGCGGAATCGTCGCCCGATACCGGACGCCACGCCACCTCCGCCTCTGAAGCGGGGATGCGGGAAAACGGCTCGACTTCGTAGGCAAGCGCGACGGCGAGTTCGTCATCGCTCAGCCCCTCCGTCTGCACCGCCGGCATCCGCACCTCCTGGTGGAAGGCGTTTTTCTCGGCGAAAATCTTTTCCTGTCGTTTCGGGTTCATCACGGGATCTTCACCTGTACTTGGTTGACGCCGGGCGCGACCTCCACCAACCGTACGATCCGTCGGGCGATACCGCCCGCCGCAGGGGCGGACTTGCTCACGACAACCGCCTTCGTTCCGGGCGTCAATCCATCAAAGGTGACCTGGGCGCCGGAAAGGACAGTCGCCGTCCCGCCGGTCACGGTGTTTTCAAACGGGCCAAGCCAGCGGCAGACCAATTCGCCGTCGTAGTCGCCCGCGTCTACTGTGAGCGACAACCGGGCGGAAAGTCCCGCTTCGGGTAGGAGGGAGACGGTGCGCCGTTCACCTGGCTGCCCTTTCGGGCCATAATGGCAGACGTTTGTCACGATCGAATCCACCGATGCCAGAAGACGGGGCAGTCCCGCCGCGTCCTCGCGCTCGATCGGGTTGCCCCACGGGTCGCGCAGACGTCCGCGTCCGACCGGAAGGCGGAGATAGGGGCCGTTCCAGCCGACGGCGAGCGTCGCGCCGTCCCGTTCCACGAGTGTCCGATTGTCCAGGGACGCGGGTTTCTTCCAAAGTTCCGCAAGCGTGTAGGTAACCTCCCCCGCCCTGTTCGTCTCAGCGGTCAGACGGGGAAGGCGTCCGACATCGGACAGAAAGGCGGCAGAAGCCTCGCGGATGGCATCGAGCTGCCGATCCGCCGCCTGGACAAGTTTGCCCTCGTGCATCGCACCGAGTTCGCGGACGGCGAGGTGCGTCAACACGGAGAGGACGGCAAGAACCACGACCAGCTCCAGCAGGGAGAACCCGTTTCGGGGCGCATTCTTTACATTGCTGTTAAAACGCATTTTCTTCCCCCTCATCCGTGTCGTTGCGATTCAGGAAAAGCACAAGGTCGTCGCCGCGCATCGAACGGTCTTCACCGTCGAACAACCCCGCCTGCCGGGAAAGAAGGCGCGTGTGTCGATCCAACCAGTTGCCTCCGACGGAACGCCAGTCGTTTGTACCGTTGGAATCGAAACAAGGAGAGGAGAGGCGTCCGTCCGGTCCGGCGGAAACGACGCGGGCGTAACGGAACCGGACTTCATCCGGAACGTTCGTCGCGGTCGAGGAGGAAAATGCCTGCGCGGGAGGGATCTGGAGGACGTAAGGGTTGCCCCAGGGATCGAGCAACGCCGGCTCGCCCGGAAATCCATAGACGGAACAACCGTCTATGCCGCCCTCGATATCGGCGGGAAGCCGAAGACCGGCAACGGACGGGGTAAAACCACGCCCGACCGCCAGCCGCGGGAACGTACCGATGCGCAGCATCTTCACGTAAGGTCCCCGCCAGCCTCGCCCGGCCTCGGCATCCCAACCGGTGAACGCACCGGACGCCGCGCACCCCGCAACCGCAGGGCGAGATTCCCCGTCCACACGGAACCCGCGCTGACGGTCTGTCCCGTCCCGGACTTCGCCGTACAGGTTGGTAGACATCAAAAGGTTCGCGATACGCAGATAACCGAGCGAAAATCCGGGTATCCCGCGCATATCGCGGAGGTAGCCGCTTTCAGGGGAAACAAACGCATCACGAATCAACGCCAGGTCGTGTTCCGCCGCCGTGATCCGGGCCTGATCCACGACACGGGAGACGCGGTTGACCGCGAAAACGGCGACAATCCCGAGAACGGCGACGACCATCACCAGTTCCAGTAACGAAAACCCCGTAGAACGCTGTTTCAACCTAGCACCCATCTATCTTTTAAACGAACATCCCCTTTGCAAAGTTCATTTCCAGATCGGTAATCAAGGCGGTTGACTGTGTCTTTTAGCATGGAGAACAGGAGAAACAGGAGGATTTTTAGCTCTTTGAAGTTTCAGTGGAACGGGAATCATCCTTATCCATCCATATCAATGAAAGCAAACAAACGGATTTGCGCACGCCTAACGGTGTTCGCAAGGAGGAAGTGAGCCACGTTAGCGGCGAACAAATCCGTGTGCCAGAAGGAAATCGGAATTGCCGATTGCTGAATAATGAAGATTGAAGATTACGAACATTTCCACAGTTTTCTTTGAAGAACCGGATTTTTCAAGGCTTTTCAGACATACGTGTGGGTGTTTTCTGCCGACTTTCGGGCATTTCGCCGAAACATGGATTCTCCTTTCCCGTCTTTCTGTTTGATTGAAACGCAGAGATGCGGAGGCGCAGGGAAAACAGATTTCAAGGCGCGGATATTCGGCAAAGGGAACACAAAGGGGATAGGCTGTCGTCGGCGATGTTTCCGGAGGACAACGTTCCCGTTGTCCGAACCGCCCCCCCTCCCGCGCTTCGCACGGATAAGTTTTTGAAAACAACATGAACAACTTGAAAACAACGTTTGGTTCTTCCGCGCACAACCATGCACGGTTATGAAAACGCCGCGCGGTTGCGCGGCGAAAGAAGAATATTGTCTTTACAAGTTGTTTCGGTTGTCGCCAATCGAACTTATAGACAGGAACAGAAGGAAGTGGGAAATACCCGTGCAAAACTCCAAATTCTCCACGCCCTGCCTGTCACGTCAAGCGGTTGACAGGTAATGGGGACACTGCCTCTGCGTCTCTACGTAAAAAAACTGCGCGTTGCTCTTTTGCCACAAGACATCCGGCACGCCGGGCTACTTGTCTTATGAACGCCCCGTCACTTGAAGATGACCATGAAGCCGCTCGGCAGGAAGTGCATGAACTCCGAAGGAGCCAGCACCCGAGGCGTGACCCGCAGGTTCGAGACGGCCCCCTTCATGCCGCCATCGGCAAACATGAAGAACTCGCTCGCCCACGGCGTAGGCATCACCCACTTCTCATTGCTGGCGTGCGTTCTTCCGTATTCCTCGTAGTCGCGGTAGAGGACGAGCGACACGCCGCTTGCGTCTTCCAATACCGTCAGCGCCCAGTGATGCCACTTGCCGTCGGCGATGTCGCCCTCCTTCAACACCGACCAATGCTCGGTCCGGTTGTCCGTCGATCCGTCGGCGGACGTGTTTGAGATTGTGATCAGACGACGGGGATTGCCGCGGAACGTAACTTGCCAAACAGGGCGCGCGGCGGTGTCATCATCATAGAGCAGGCGCCGGAAGTCGAGGAATCTTCTTTCCTCCGTCATTTCATTGATCTTGGCGAAAAACTCCACCGTGAGATTTCGCTGCTCGAGTATCGAATTGTGCTGCCAGCGGAGCAATGCGTTGTCAAGAACGACGCTTTGGCCGAAGTCGCGCCTCATCGCGCCGGTCTCGCCGTCCACCGCCACCTTCCCGCCGCGCAATGTCGCGAACGAATGCGAACCGTCGGTCAAGTCTGTTACCGTTCCCGCCGGGGCGATGACGGCGTCTTGGCTCGTCGCGAGATCGCCGGCAAACACGCAGTCCATCGCGCGGTCGCTCATGAACGGACGCGGCGTGAGGAACTCGTCGGGACGCAACGCCCGGCGCGTGATGCGCACTTCATCCATCCACCCGTTGAACGGCTGCGCGTTCTGGCTTGTACCCTGCCCCAACGCACCAATGAAGAAATACTCCGCCGCCGTGCCCTCGTACAACGTCTCCGTACGGGCGCGTAGACGCGTGTAGTCGATGTAGAGACGGCACGTGTTTGTCGTCACCGACCTGTCGTAGACGAACGCCGCGTGGTGCCATTCGTCCGCCGCCGTACCGTTGATCTTCAGGTCATGCGTCCCGCCGCCGTATGCGCTTCCGAAATAGCAACGGGCGGTTATGTCCCCATCGGTCCCCGTCGTGCAGAACTTGAGGAACGGCGTGTTCACAATATCCACCGTGCCGCCGACAGTCCGTTGCGGCATCTTGAAGAAGAACTCAATCGTGACGGAATTGGTGGAAAGCTGCGCCGCGCCGGGGATGTTCACCGCCGGACCATAACCCGTGCCGTTCGTCGCGAAGTGCATCGAGGCCGTATTCTCGTACGTATCGGCGGCAAGCGTGTTGCTGCGCAACTCCGCCGCCACCGGATCGCCGGGCGAAAGCTGCGCCGTGTTCCTGTTGCGGACGTCCACCCACTCCGCGAACAAATCCGAATTGAACGCAGAATTGAACACCGGCGTTTTCGCCGCAATGTCCGTTGCGGGATAAAGCCCCGTGCCGAACCACGTGCTTTCGTCGAACGTGAGGTAAACGGCCGTGTCCTCGTCAACCGCGTTCTTCCAGCTCTTAGAGACTGGACGCAGGAACTGTTCCTTCGTCAACACCGTATCACTGACGCGCACTTCCGCGATATCCCCAGGGAATGAATCGTCGGTGCTGTCATACGGGTTCGCGCCGATGACAAGGGGATACGTGCCAATATTTTTCATCGGATCATCTGCTACGCCTCCCGTAGCACACTGCACATAATCGGTATAGAGCGTCAACGTCCCGTTATCGCTGACCAGCGCGATATGATGCCAGCGTCCGTCGCGCAGGACGTTCGTTGGCGTTGACATACTTCGGTGGCTTGCTTGTACGACACGCGCATAAATGCGATTGTTCTGATACCATCCAATCCAGCAGCCGTTGACGTTTTTCCTGCCGAGGAAGTAGAGTCCGTAAGGACCAGTTTCTGGATTCGTACCGCCCGTCGGCATGCGGTAGAACATCTCCACCGTAAAGGTGTTGCCGTGGAGGGCGTCGCCTGACGTCGTGGGGATCACGAGGCCGCTCTTCGTCTCGCCCATGTTCCAGCGGAGCGCGCCGGTCGCGGGGCGGACGGTCTTGGTGACGGGGTCGAGAATGTCGGCCTTGTCGCTGAAACCGGCGTTCCACGTCGGGAACTGCGAACTGTCGTCACCATACGTGGGCGACGCGCCGGCGGTCGTGATGGACTTCAGCGTTCCAGTGAACGTCGCGGCGTCTGCCGCGTTCGTGATCGTGGTGCCGTCGCCCTGCGAGAACCGCCACCAACCGATGGTGTCCGCGCACAGCGGAAGTATCGCACTTGCCGCGACCGCAAGAATCGTCCCTTTCATCAATGGGTGGGTGTCTCGCCGTCCAGCACTGCACCGCAGAAAAACAGTAACCGCACAAGAGGAAGTATTCGCCATCTTCATCACTTTTGTCCTTTCATTCCCTAAACCTCTCCGCCGCGCAATCGACAAGACGGTACGCATCTGCGAACATCGGCTTCAGATTTCCCAGTATACCAAGATTCCATCCGTCAAGCAAGGTGTAAAATTCCTACTTGGACAAATCGACAATGGACACCTTCACCGAGAGACGTTCGTTCCCTCGAGCCTCGAACACACGGTAACGCCCGTTCCGATTACAACAGGACACCCCCGTGTCGACGATCGTACCGTCGGTCTGGTAACGGCATCGCCATCCCCTGTACCGAATAACGAGTGTACCGCCTTCGCACGAAATCGTTGTCTTATTCTTACCGTCGAACGCGAACGCCGGCAACGACAGAGCGACCTCCCCGTCACCGCGAAGTTCGGAGACTAGTCCGTCTTTCGTCAGGCGGCAACGCCAGTCGAGTGCACCCTGGCGCCAATTTGCCCACGCATAGTCTTTGTCGTGTCCGCTTCCGGCGGGGGTCAGCTTCCCGCCCCCGACCGGCGCAATCGCGAGCGCACGCCCATTCGGCCGCTCCGTGTGGTAACTCGGCTTCCTGGCGCAAGGCACAGAGAGGCAGATTGCCGTCGGCGCATCGCGACGGTGGATACGTCCAAGCCCATCGCAGTCGTAATGTGGATCCGCGTTGTAGTCGAACTGCGCGGAATAATCACCCGCCCGCAACGTCACGATGTGGAAGTAGGGAGACGACGCAAAAGCAGAAACCTCCTCCGGCTTCGGAGCCTTGGGCAGCGGCGTATCGTCCAAGAACCGCACCGCCATCATCGCCCACGAACCCATCGTCGCCATGTACTTGTCGAAATAGGCATAATCCTCGCATCCGATTCCCGTGCCTGGTTTCCCGGAGCCGGGCGCATAGAGATTCTTTACGTGGCGGACGGGACGCTCGGCAAGCCAGCGGCGCGTACCCGCCACAGCTTTGGCCGCCGCAGCGCGGAATCGCGCGGCCGTCGCTAAGTCACCGCGTTTGCGAAACCAGACCGCGTACCATTCGCAAAGCGCGGCATAGAAGGTGTCGTTGTGCAGGAACTGGTTGCTGCGTCCCCCATACGGGATCTCCCCCGCAGCCGACTGGAGCGCCAACACGGCTTCCGCCCCCCGGCCGAGATGGTCAAGGAGCAGCGTACGGGAAGGGCCGTCGTAACCGGCAAACAAAATCTGCGCGAACTGCAGTCGCGTCACGAAATCGTAAACAAGCGGTTCATGCGGATCGCGCCACATACCGTTCCCGTCGAACCAGCGCATCTGGTCGGAGACATACCTCTCCACGAACCTGGGGTTACCGCCCATCCCGGCATTGATCCGCGTCTGCTCACTCGCCGCACCGAACACGGCCCAGTTGTACGACCGCACCTGATCGCCTGCTTTTGGCTTGGCACGATAGCAACGCCAGGGATCCACTTCGGAAATATCGCGACGCCAGGCGTCCGTCACCTCCTTCGGAAAGACGCCGGCGCGTTCGAGATCGAGAATCGCGCCGACAAGTTCCTTGACTGAAAACTCATTTCCGCCCCCCGACTTCTTCATCATTCCCTTCCGTGCGTTGCGGCAACTGATGTCCATCATCTGCCGGAACACCTCCGTCCGTTTCCGCTGCCGCCCTGCGGCGATAAGCCCTCCGAGGTTCGCCGTGAGGCGCGGGAAACCATGTTCCTGTACACCGTTCTGCTCGACCTCCGCGATATAGGCCCGGACGTGTTCGTCGGAATAGGCAGAGACCGCCGCCTCCACGAGATCAAGGTATTCCGCCTTCGTGACACATTCCGCGGCGTCCCGCATTGGCTGCGAATAGAGCCTTTCGATTTCGCGGAGGACCTTGATGAAGTTCTCCTTCGTGCGCGGCATGACGGGTTTCAACGACTCGAGCGGCTTCGACTTCGCGTCCTTACGGATTTTCTCGAATCCGGGACGGGCGGGGAAACCGGCCCTGCGGTCGCCGGACTCCACGGCTCTGGCCATGCGTTCCGACAACTCTGCCATGGTTGGCGCAACCACGTACCGGATCGCCTCATACTGGTGGCTCAGGCAGTACTGGTTGACGGCGTTTTCAAAAAGCGTCTTGGTGAAGTCGGGATTCCTCACTTTCTCGATGGCGTCAAGACGCAGATACGACTCCCAGAGCGAATAATCCGTGTGCAACTCAAGAACGTCGGCAAGCAGATTGAAAAGCGCGGTGAGGTTGTGCGCACGGGCGACAAGTTCCTCGTCCGCAGCTTTACACTTTTCATCGCGCCACTTCGTGACGGCCGTTCCGAGTTCGTCGATTCGGATGACAATCAGCCGGTCTAGCACCAGGCGCACCATGTCAATCGCGTCGCGCCGAATGAACGCATCGTCCCACGGCACGTCCTCCAAGCGGCGTAATGCGGACATCGCCTTTGCGACCGGCGGCCCCCACTGGGCCGGACGCTTCTCATAGTCTTTCTTCAGAATACCGTGGTAGATCAGGTGCTGGGCACAGTTGAGGTTCGATTCCGAATACTCGTCCCAGCGGCGCAAGGCGGAGGCGTCCAGCACGTCCACCCAGACGGACTTCAGCAACGCCGCATTCTTTCCGTAACGTCCCTTGCAGAAGGCATCCAGCACCTCGCCATGCGGAATCGGCTTGTCCGCCCAGGCGTTTGCGGTGAAGAAATCGAGGAAGAGCGTGTCCGTATGGGCCGACTCCGGCCAGTGTATCCAACCTACGCACATCGGGTCGTCCTGTACGAGCCGCTGTCGCTTTTCGATGAACGGGTAGTCGGCGCGCGCGTCAAGCGCCGCCTCGAACGCGAGGATGGTGGAGTACGTATAAGGGAACTTGCCGATTACGTCCCAATCGACGAACGTGTCGCGCTTCTCCTGGCAGTCCGCCTCGTAGTCCCACAGGATCACGCGCTGCTTATCGAGCTTCGGCAGAAACGCACGGACATCCTCCGCCTTCCAGCCGCCGTAGAAGTCCCAGCCCGAGAGCAGCAGTTTTGCGTCGGGATAGTCGCGCTTCGCCCGCGCGAAAAACTTGTCGAGCGCTTCGATCTTGAGGTCGAAGTTTTTCTTGCGCTCCTTGTAGCAGCTGCGCTCGCTCAACCCGATGGTGTGGAGAAGCTGCGGCTTCGGCGCACCCGCGCCGTACTGCTCAACCGCCGTTGTCGTCAGCTTCCAGTATGCATCCACCCACTTGTCGTCGCGGATGTCCCAGACGAGTCCGTTACGCCCGGCCGCCGATCCGCTCGCCTGCGGGAGAAACTGCGGTTTCTTGTTCGCGAGCCAGTCCTCCGGCGTGCGCGAGTACCAGTGCGTCATCGTGCCGAAGTCTTCCGGTGCAAGGAGTCCGCGCTCGAATCCGTACTTCTGGATTTTACGGCGCAGCTCGCCTCGGTACTGGAGGCTCCAGAAGAGCGTACGGTCGTTGTACGACGAACCCGCGCCGGGGAGACGCTTCGACGGATCGGGATACTTGCACGCCTCCGGGTACGTGCGCTGGAAGAGGTCATCCTGCCCGATGCGGAGCATGAACACGTTGAGGCGCTTCTTGAGAATCCAGTCGATTTCCCTCTTCCAGTCTTCCGGTCCCCAGTGCTCCGCCTGGAAGCGCGTAAGTCCGCGGTGCGCGAAGTAGCGGATGGCACGGTACTCGAAATGCGCCTCCTCGTAAATGTCGAGATCCGAGAGGTCGATGGAATCGCGTTTCGACACCACGTCTCCGTCCCAGAACCAGCGGCAGCCGCCGCGCCGTTCGAGAAGGTCGTAAAGGCCGTACCACACGCTGCGCATGTTCGAGCCGGTGATGGTGACTTGAACGGGCTGGCAGCCCGTTCTACCAGTACAGTGCGCAGCTTGCGCGTTGCCGCCGCACGAAACGATCCGGTACGCATCGCGACCGCTCTTCGATACCTTGGGGTCGATGGCGAAACACACCACATCCGCCGACGCATCCTTGCCGGTAATCTGCCGATAGTATCGTGTGAATTCCTCGCGCTGCAGCGAAAATCCGTCGCCTGCCAACGAGGGTGTGCCCACCATCATCAAGGCGGAAATGAAAGCCCACAACCCAGCAGTACGGAAAAAAAACATCCGGGAACCCCCTATTGAACGAAATCAAAACCGGTATCGCACAACTATTGCGTTTCGTCAACACTCCCAAATGTCGTCCATGTTTGTTCACGCTTCTGGGCGTATGTGAGAGCATCTCCGAAACACCAAACAAACAACGGGAAGTAGGCCAGACCTACTTCCCACTTTCTACTTATCTAAGGATAATCGAGAAGCCAGTGCGGACGAGGTCGTAGCCAAGGCCGTCAGACGTCTTGACGAATACCCAATTCCTGGGCTTTGTTCCGGCAGCAAAGTCCACCGACACGCTCGAAAGCATTTCCGCAGAACTAACCTTGAACAGCGGTATCTTGCCGTAGGTCGATGCCAGATCAAGCCCGCTCGCGTCAATCGTCATCGTACCCGAAAGCGACTCGGTGACAGTGAGATAGCCCGTTCCGTTCGGCTTGAATACCGCGCCCTCGGCCATCGTCAGCATCGGCGTCGTCCCCTTGCCGGTGATCGCGCCAGTGACGGTGAGGGTGGAGGCGGGCTGTTCCCGCGTCACCGCGCCGTCCAGCACGAGGTTCTTCACGGAAAGGTTTCCGTCCCTGCCGCCATTGACGGCGTACCGGTAGAGATGCCATGTCGCGGCCTCGCGAATGTTGATCGTGCCGTCGTTGCACGTCGTGACCGTGGCGGTCGTGTCGTATTCGTGCGTCGAATACACCTTCGTGCCGCTCTGGATATCAATGGTTCCCGAGCCGGAGATTTCGCACACGGAAATCCGGAAGATTTTCCCGCCGGTCACGGTCAGCGTGTTCGTGCCGAGGTCGATGTGCGAATACCAGTCATGATAGTGAAGTCCAATCGCGACATCCTTGATGGAAGTATCGACTGTTGCGTTTCCTTCCAGCGTCAACCTCGTGACAGGATACGTCTTATCATCCGTGTTCGAGCCGGAATGGACGAACGTTGCACCCTCTTCGAGAATCACCTTGTTCTTTTCCTTCCTGTCGCCGTAGTTGCCGTCCGTCGCGTCCGCCTCGTCAAGCGTCGCGCCGCCCTTCACGCGGATGAAGCTCGCGCGGTTGAACGAACCGAACGACGTTGAATTACCTAACTTGACTGTACCGCTCTTGACGACGGCCTCGCCCGTGAAGCCCGTGTTGCTCTTCGTCATCGTGAGCGTGTTGCCCGCGCCGGGATCGAGCACGAACGAGCCTGCTCCCGTCAGACCGCCGTCAATAAGTCCGGCAGTTCCCGTGCGGACCACCGTCGCACCGGATGCGATGTTCAGACGCTTGTACGACAGCGAGCCGTCGCCCACGAACGCAAGCGTCCCGTTACCGGTGACGGACAACTGGGGCAAAGCATACCGACCCGTTACAATCAATGTCGTTTCGCCGGAAACGTTCACCGTCACGCTGTCGCCATCCGTCGGAACGGCGCCCGTTGACCAGTTTGCGGGATTCTCGAACAGGCCGTCGCCTGCGGTGTTGTTCCAGACGCCCGAGTTGGATGTCAAAAGTTCACCAGCCCCGGGGAAGAGCACTTCATCGTTGACAGAATCATACAGCGCACCTCTGCCGTCCTTTTGGCACGGCGTCATGTCGCGCAACAGGACGTAGGTGCCGTCCACACCGTTCGTCTGCCAGATCTTCGCGCTGTAGAAGCGAATCTTGTACGGATCGGCGAGACTTCCGTTGTTGTTGCTCGCGAAGACATAGAGAGGCTTGTCGGAGGAGAGGAAGTCGCCCTGCTCGACAATCTTCGTCTTGTGATAGGCGTACCCCCCATCGATGCGGCCCCCCAAGGTGTTGATGTTGTAGTCGCCCTCGGGTGAAAGTTCCGTTGTGATGGTATACTGCGTACCGTTAGCGATTTGTCTGGAATCAAGCAGATAACAACTGTCGGCGAAGCCGTACGATGCATTCGCATCCGCATAAGCTCTCCGAGAACCACAGCCCGCGCCAATATAGGAAGGAGAGCGTACGCATCCGAAATAATAGTATCCGCCGGTACCGCCTGATCCCAACAGGACATCATAAGTACCTACTTCTGAAGTCCGGCTGAATTTCACCTCCGCCTTCGTGCCGTACTTCGGGCATACGCCTGTATTGATGTATTGAGAACCCGTGGACTCGACATAGTCCACCGCCTTCCTCTCAAACTCCGGCGTCACGACGGGTCCAGCCGTCAAGTCTGTTCCACTTCCAGAGAAGAAAATCTTACCCGACACGGCATCCCACATGGCCGCCCGGTCGTATCGCTTGCACGGCCTGAAGTCGCGCACGAGCTGCCAGTCGCCGTTCGCGTCAGCCTGCCACATCTTCACTCCGTAGCAGCGGACATTCGCAAATTCATTCGCCGTGCCATCGTTGTTGTTGGCGAAGAGGTAGAGGTCTCTGCCGACATTGCAGGACGAGCCAAGGTTTCGCGTGGCCGTGGCTTCGGTGAATCCAGCACCTTTGACGACCGTCTCGAACGCACCACTCGGCGAGATGGAAACCGTAAACACGCAGTCCGAGTCCATGGTCATTTGCTTATCGCCGATGTTCTCCGTTCTCGTTGCATAGCTCTCGATGTACCACCGAGAATTATTGTAACGATAGGCAATCCATCTGTTTTGCAACATGTGCGGACTAAAACTGTTGTTGGGCGATTGCGCACCCAGCATGACGTTGTAGCCGCTGCCGTTGTACCCCAGCCAACGGAAGTTGAACTCGACCTTGATGCCGGATGCGGCGTTGATGCCCGTGTCGATAAACTGATTGTTGCCGGTCTGGACGTATTCAAGCAAGCAGTCCGGCGTTTCGAGGTCGACGATGTGCGTGAACGTGGCGGAGGCCGTTGCGCTTTCGGTGTAGCCGTCCATGAATGCCTTTGCCTTGAGCGTGAGCGAGCGCGTGACGGAAACCGTGCCGCCGTTTGCGACGGACGGCGAAGAGGCCGTCGGTTCCGTCCCGTCAAGCGTATAGCGTATCGTCGCGCCGGATAGCGGACACGTGATCGTCACGTCTAGCGAACCTTCGTAGAAACTGCCGCCATCCGGGGAAATCGTCGGCGCGGGGACACGATCCACGACCAAGTCGTTGTCGTATGTATTGCCGATGGAGATGTCGGTCAACGCAATGTTGAACGTCACCTCGCTGGATGCGACGTTGCCGGCAGTCGTGGCCTTGATGGTGCACGGCCTTTCCACGGCGGGGAGAAGGATCGCGTAGACGCCGCGCTCGTCGCTCGTGGTGACGATGTTCGTGACGACCCCGTTGAGCATCGTCGTCGTACCCGTCACCGTCGCGCCGGGGATGGGGTTGCCGCTTCCGTCAAGGACGCGTCCGCTCGCGATGGAGCCGAACTCGGAACCGGTGTCCGTGAAGATGTTGCAGATGACCTCGTCGATGACGTCGTATTCCGTCACACCGTTGACGTCGAACTCCGGCGGCGTGTACCAGGCGTTGGAGCCGTAGATGTTCGCCCACCCCATGTTGAAGTGGATGTAGAGCGTGCCGTCGGAATAGCCGTAGCCGTCCGCCACGATGGCGTGGCCTGCCTCCGTGGACGTGTTTGCGATGCCGATGCCGCACGGACGCTTCGCGTCGAGATTGGGGAGAATCGCCTTTTTGAGCTTGTCCGTCGAGAATCCGCCGTTGGTGTAGAAGTAGGCCGCTTTCCTGTATCCGAACACATTCACTAGGGCATTGGCGAGCGCCCGCTCCGCCGCGCCGCTGCCGTTGGCCCCGTATGACATCCCCACCGACACGCCAATGTCGTACGTGAGCTTGCCGATCGCCTCGCGGTATGCGAGAGTCGCGGATTCGGGCTGGCTGTACATCGAGTTGATGTTCGTGGGCATGTTCGCCCAGTCGTATGTCCCGCCCATCATCGTGAGGCTCGTCTCCACACCTTCCACCTCGCATGTCTTGGTCTGCGGGGTGACGGACGCCACCGGATACTGGAAGTAGCGCATGATCTGCGCACCCGACGTCGCCACGCATCCGCAGACCGCGCGTTCGCCGTTGATCTCCGGCGTGTACATGTTGAAGCAGTAGGGGAAGTCCGTCCCGGCCCAGTTGCCGATGCGGCCCTGCGACCAGTCGGAGTGGAGCAGTTCGGGAACGCGCAGGTCCGTCGGCGCGGCAGCCGGCGCCGAGCCGAGACGCGTCTTGCCGCCGTTTG
>JAGCVN010000058.1 GCA_017962315.1 Kiritimatiellia bacterium | reverse complement strand
GGTCGCGCCTCAGGGCGAACCGGCACTTTACGGCCGTCTGTGGCTTGCCGTCCAGATCGAGGAAATCCTCACGCCACGACATCTGTCCCCAGTCGGAGAAGTCACCGTCTACGGTCAGAGGCGTCTTGTTCCACGGAAGTTCGATGGCCTTAGGCGTCGCC
Organism: Kiritimatiellia bacterium; assembly: GCA_017962315.1. Lineage (GTDB taxonomy): Bacteria > Verrucomicrobiota > Kiritimatiellia > RFP12 > UBA1067 > RGIG8368. The sequence continues at coordinate 2,434 of JAGCVN010000058.1, read as the reverse complement.
GGCAACGCCTCCGCGGAAGTGCCCGCAGAGATGGCAAGCGCGGCGGCAAGAAGACCCAATCGCGAAAAAACTCCTGTTGGCATTGTCCTGTACCTTTTCCGTCTTTAAACAAACGGTACGAATTATATCATTTCAAGCGCATCCGGTCAATGGCGCCGCAGGCTTCACCCTTATCCGAAAGTTGTACAATCTCGTGAGACAAATTGGAAAGGCAATTTCTCGAGGTGGCGGAAGGAGGTTCTGAAGAGGAAAGACAGGGATCGGAAGAGGAAGGAAAAGCGAAGGAACGCACGCCCCCATGGGGGCGCCGCGCGCGAATGCAACAAGGGCGTCGCAATCTGTGGTATGATGAAAGCTGCTAAACAAAACAATCCTACCGCGAGAAAGGACGCCGTGAGAAAGTATATCACACAACACGTGCCAGGGACATTCATAACTTTTGAGCAGCGGCAGACGCTGGCCGCCGACTGGAACGGTCTCATCCGGGCCGGGCACAGGGTCACGCTGCGCCAGTTCGCCGCGAAGCACGGCCTGCGGCACGAGACGTGGAGGCGGGAGTACAACCGAGGGGCCACGGGGGAGGCCGTGCCGGACCCCAGGGACAGGCGGAGGCGGAAGTACGCCGAGTACGACCCGTTCAAGGCCCAGGACGCCATCAACGCGAACAACGAGAACAAGGGCGCGCGGATGCGGGTCACGAACCGGATGGCCCTTCTCTTCAGGCGGCACGTGCTCGAGGAGAGGCTCTCCCCCTACGACGCCATCTGCCGCATGAAGGACGAGATGCCGGGGCGCCGCATCCCCTGCCTGTCGACGTGGTACAAACACATCAACGCCGGAGACGTCGGCGTCCGGTACGGGCAGACCCCCTACCATCCAGACAGGAGGCCCAAAGGCCCAAGACCGCACCCCGCCATGACGGTCCCCGGCAGGCTCACGCTCGACGACAGGCCCGCGGGCGCGGCCAACCGCAGCCGGTTCGGGCACTACGAGATGGACACCGTCGTCTCGTCGTCCAGCGGCACCGGAGGCCTCCTCGTCCTCATCGACCGGCGCAGCCGCCGGTACGTCATCGAGCGCCTGGCGCACGTCACGCAGGACGAGGTCGTCGCGGCGCTGAAGCGGATGGCCGCGCGCAAGGCCCTCGGAAAGGTGCGCTCCATCACGACCGACAACGGGTGCGAGTTCCTGGATCCCGGGAAGATCAAGGCCGTCGTCGGATGCAACGTCTACTACACGCGCGCCTACGCCTCCTGGGAGAAAGGATCCATCGAGAACTGCAACCGGTTCGTCCGCCGATGGTATCCGAAGGGAACCAACTTCGGCAAGTGCACGAGGGCGGACATGCTCCGCCTCGAACGCGTCATCAACTCGATCCACCGAAAGCTCCTCAACGGGCTGACGGCCTACGAATACGACACCGCCTACGCCAAGGCAGCATAAAGGAGACAACTGAAATGAGAATGTTCAAACTGTTCCCGAACCCCCTCGGTTCCCTCTTCAGAAATTTGTCTCACCTGACTTGCAATTTACGGCTTCACCCTTATCCCATAAAATCCGGGATAAGGGTGAAGCGAATATTGACTTGAATTCCGAAGTGGCTTTTGGTATATTACCTCCCCATGGAGAAAAAGGAGAGACGGGATGAATGAAATTATGGCGTTTATTGCGTTCGCGGTGTGCGGCGCGATGTATGATGTCCGTGAATACGGCGCTGTTGGCGACGGGATGACGATAGACACCCCCGCCATCCAGCGCGCGGTTGACGAGGCGTCCAAGGCAGGCGGCGGAACGGTCGCCATCGGATCTGGGCGGTATGTTGTCGCGAACCTCACTCTCAAGGACAACGTGACGCTGCGCCTCGCCAAGGACGCCGTCCTGCTCGGAGCCACGAACGAGGTGGACTATGTCGACGGAATCATGTCTGTCGTATCGGCGTTCAAGGCGCGGAACATCGCCATAGAAGGCGAAGGGACCATCGACGGGCGCGGCTGGGCCGCGCCTCTCAAGCACCCAAGGCGCTGGCGTGACGTGCATTTCCGCAACTGCGGTAACGTGCGCGTCGAGGACGTGACGCTGAAGGATCCGGCGTTCTGGACGTTTTTCCTGCAGGAGTGTGAAGACTGCATCGTAAGGGGCGTACGGATATTTGCCCACGCGAACTTCAACAACGACGGCATCGACATAGAGGCTAAAAGAGTCCTCGTGGAAAACTGTGTGATCGATTCGGACGATGACGCAATCTGCCCAAAGTCGTACAATCCCGACTTCGTCTGCGAGGACGTAGAAGTCAGGAACTGCGTACTCGCCTCCAACTGCAACTTCATCAAGTTCGGGACAACGTCGCACGGCACGTTCAGGAACTGCTACATCCACCACTGCAAGCTCCGTCCATGCGCGGTGTCCAGGCTACGCTTCTGGGACGAGTGCAGCT
>JAGCVN010000001.1 GCA_017962315.1 Kiritimatiellia bacterium | reverse complement strand
GCCCCTTCTGGGACGCTCCCGCCCCTTCCCCTCCGGCTATGCCAGTGGTACGCCAGGCACCTCAATGACACCGAAAGACAGAGTCCTGTTTTGACAACTACAACAAGTCCTGTTTTGATTTCACCCCGACACGTCCAAACTGTTCGCTTGCCCTCTACCTCCCGGATGTGTTAAACTACTTGCTTTCCTCTGCCTGTCCGGTAGGGATGGATTTCGAACAACGAAGAGAGGTTGAACATGAACAGATTCAAACATGCGGCGTTACTCGGCATCGCGTCTGCTGTGCTGGTGACCTTGGCGGGGTGTACGTTCCTTCCGGTTGCGAAACCGGAGGAGCCGGTCGGCGGTTCGGTCGCGGCCTGGACGGCGGTTTCAAACGGTGCGCCGGTGCGCGTGGCCGTCTACGTGGGGCCGGGCGCCCGCGGCGTCGGTATGTTCCGTTGGATGCAGATCGTGGACCAGGCACCGGAACTGCAGGCGACTTACGTGGATGGTGCCGCCATCCGTTCCGGCGCATTGCGTAAGGTCGACCTCCTCGTCATGCCGGGCGGGAACAGCGGGGTCGAGGCGAACAACCTGGGGACTGAGGGGCAGCGGGAACTCCGCCGTTTCATTGAAGAAGGCGGTTCCTACGTAGGGACTTGCGCGGGCGCGTTCCTGTTGATGGAGGGTCCGTCTACTTCGAGGAAGAAGAAAATCCTGGGTATCGTGCCGTTCAAACACAGGAAGGGCGAATGGGGGGGAGAGGCCATGCTGCAGGTTTCCTATCTCAAGGAGGCGACCGAGCTGTCCGGAATAAAGGCCGGGATGCGGATGGAGCGCTTCCACGGAGGCCCGGTGATGGATCCCGCCGATCCGATTCCCGGCGCGGATTTCCGCGTGATGGCCAAGTTCGCAAGTAACCTCCACTCCTATTCGGCGAAACCTGACGCGCCCACGATGGGCGGCGGTGCAAGCGCGGTGGCGGGGACGTTCGGCAGGGGACGGGTCTGGCTGTTCTCCTGCCATCCCGAATACTATCCGTCCACCTGGAGTTCGGTGAAGGGCGCGTTCAAATACGTGACGGGACGTGATGTGACGTTTTCCGCGCCCCAGCGGCGCAAGGGCCAGCTCGCCGTTGGATGGTGGAGCAAACCGGGGCCCGGCGTGGAGGCGGCAGAGTTGGCGCGCACCCTCGTGCGGGGGGCGGATTGCGATGTCGTGCCGTATTCCACCGATGAGTTGTCCCGGACCGGACTTCGCCACATCGACGCCCTCGTCGTGCCGGATACGCCGGAGACGAATATTGTCGCGAACCTCGTTTCGACGAACGGCATGTCCAGCTTGTTGAAGGGGTATCTCGCACGCGGCGGCAGGATCGTGACGTGGGGGCGCGCGGCGGAACGCTTTACGCCGCACGCGAACCTGCTCGTGGCGGGCAAGGCGCAGGACGTTCCGCAGGTGTTGCGCGAGCTGAAGAACGCGCCCCTCCCGCCGCCGCGTCCGGCGCCCGCGCCAAAGTCTGCGAACCCGGTGCGCGTCGCCGCCTACTTCGATGCCGGGGCCAGCGGCTGTGCGGCGATGAGGTGGATCAAGCTTCTTTCACTCTCGCCGGATTGCGCGTTTACCGCCGTGAATGGCGCCGACGTGCGCAACGGTGCCCTTGCGAACGCCGACCTCTACATCGCGCCGGGCGGCCTTTCCAGCACCCAGTACAAGATGCTCGAACCATCCGGCTGCTCCAATCTGGTCGCGTTCGTCCGCAACGGCGGCGGCTATTTCGGAACATGCGCCGGATGCTATCTGGCGATGACCCGTGGAAAGCAGGAGAAGCCTTCAAGTGGTCGCGTCGGCATGTTGCCGTATCAGCCCCAGAAAACACCGTATCGCGGAGGGGCGGAGTTGAAAATCCGTTTCACTGACAAGGCGGAACTGTTCGGTTTCAAGCCCGGCGAGACGCGCATCGTGCGGTATCACGGAGGTCCCGTCCTGCTGCCTTTTGAGGGCAATTCCGAAGCCGTTGTGCATCCTGTCGCCACATACGCCTGCGAAGGCGTGTTCGCGTATAACGCGGCAAAGGGACTTTCGATGGCCGATACGCCGGCCCTCGTCGCCGGCACGTTCGGAAAAGGGCGCATCGCCGTTTCCTCCCCCCATCCCGAAAGTTACACCCACACGCAAGACATCATTCGTGGCGGGCTCCGCTACATCACGGGGCGGTCGTTCGAATCCGAGTATCCGCAGCGCACGCGGGGGAACCTCTCCGTCGGGATGCTCGCCTCCCGCCTCGGCAAGGACGGGGCGATGCTCGTCGCGCAGCTTTACCGGGAACCGTCGATCGACCTCAGGGCCGTGGCCGCCGAGACGATCCGGCAGGGGACACTCGAACACTGCGACGTGTTCGTCCTCTGCCACCCGTTGAAAGACACCTTCTCGTCGTACATCACCGCGTTCGCCCGGAACGGCGGACGGCTGATCGTCTTCGAACCGAATCCGTCGAAAACGAATGTTCCGGAGGGTTTGCCGAACGTGACGGTCTGCCGCGACCCCGAAGACGTGCGTAAGCTCCTACGGGAAGAGTAGGGCGCCCCGCCCGACCGGTCTGCGTGTTCCAAGACAATCGGCTGGGCGACCGGGCGGCTGGCGGCAACTCGTCTTTACTGGCGAGACCGCCCGCTTACAAAAAGTCATCCGATGTTCCATGCTGGGCGTCGTCGAGAAAACCACAGGCAGAAATCGGATGACGCTCGACAGATTCCAAAAGCAGCTGCTCAATGTCAAGGGTACTTCGGTTGAAGGCGCGTAGTTCGTCGAAAACGAGAGGGACGAGGTCTCGCTGACGGCGTACGTCCACGCCATCAGGTGCCGCGCTCCGTTCGACGTCGTGGAATGGACGAACGACGCCTTTTGTGGCATGCGCTCGACGAGTGGAGGATCCGTCGGGAAGGCTGCGGACGGCGCAGCCGCGAAAGAAGTGGCCAAGGATGCGGCGAAACGTGCGGGGCGGATCAAGCACTCGAAATACGCGCTCGGCAAGACCCCGGAGAACCTCACGGACAGGCAGTGGGAACGCCTATCGGTAATACAGGCGGAGGACAGACCAAATAAACCGCGCCCGCGTCACGCAAGGATCATCCGCGGCTCATCTTCACGAGGACCGACGTGGACGAGGCGGCGGTCCTAGACAAATGGACTGCACGTGCGCAAAGATGCCGCATCCCGCGTTCATCGAGTCGAACTGCAACGCAAGATCAAGCGCCGCCGCGAACACGTCATCAACGCAAATGCCATTTATCCCCATGAATACTCCCGCGCGCGGCGCGGTCGGTCCGCTCTGCGTTAAACGACTGGCGTCCATTCGCGGGGGGGGCTTTTGCAGGGGAACACAGAAACACAAAGACGCAGAGAACAGGAGGAAATGAAAAATACCCGTTTCTCTGCGTCTGGGGTGTCACGTCAAGCGGTTGACGTGACAGGTGACAGGGGACGGTTCCCCTCTGCGTTTCAATCAAAGGCGGTTAGCAACGACCCTTGGACTGCAGGAACTTGAAGGACTCGGTAACGGCCTTCAGATTTGCGGCGTTCTTTTCACACTCAACCACATACCATGCGACACCGTCGGCGTCGGTCACGGGGAAGAGCGCGTCCCAGTTCACGGGCGTGACCGTGCGGCCGTCATTGAATTTCGCGGGTTGTCCAAGGATTCCCTCGAAGATCGGCGCGTAGCGGCGGTGCCCATTGTCAAGATAACCGGCGTTCTCCTTCGCGTGGAGCGTGGGGGCGCGGCGGGGGTACTTGACGTACTGTGCGCAAGGGTCGGCACCGGCACACGTGGTCCAGCCGACGTCCTGCTCCATACAGACGTTCTTGGACGTGTTGGAGAAGAAGTAGTCCCAGTACGTCGTGCCGTCCTTCATCTTGAGTTCAAATTCACGCGTATGGTTGTGAAGCCCGATCTTGCACCCGAACGTCGCGGCGGTCTCGGCGGCTTTGTTGTAGTAATCGACGAGCATCTTCAGGAAGTCGTCGAGGTCCTGTCCCTTTCCGGGGAAGTTGCCGCCTCCGGGGCAGATGATGAGGCTGTTGCCGTAACCGAGGTTGAACTCGCACGCGGCCTTGATCTTGTCGGGGCTGAACTCGCCGCGCCCTACGTGGGTGCCGCAGGCGACGAGACCGTTATCGTCCAGCATCTTCTTCAACGCCTTGGCGTTGTGGCCGTAGTACCCGGCGAATTCGACCGCCTTGTAACCGATTTTCGCCAGATCGGCAAGCGCTCGTTCAAGCCCGACGCCGGCCGCTTTCCCGCGGCGGCCGCCGATGTACTCGCGGATGGAATAAAGCTGAACCGCAACCCCGGCCTTCTTCGCGCCTGAGGGGGCGCAGAATCCGGGAAGGGACACTCCGGCCGCCGCCGTCAAGGCGGAACCGAGGAAAGCACGACGAGAAAGTTTCATACCATGAATCTCCTTAACGAATGAAAACGGGATTAGTCTACCACGTTCCTCGCGCAAAGCAAAGCAAAAAAAGGGGCTTCCAAGTTTTTTGTGGAAACGGACGATATGCGATTTTTGGTTGAAACGCAGAGGGCGGGGCAACGTCCCCGTTGCCCGTAAAGCACTTCCCTCTTGTCCCCCCTCGTCTTTCGTCTATAACTTCACCCCACGGCTTACCGGGGACAACATAGCAAGTTATCCGAATCGAATCATTCCCGCTCGGCGCGGGCGGGGTACTTGCCTGTAAGTTCGATTGGTGACAACCGAAACAACTTGTAAAGATAACATCCTTCTTTCGCCGCGCATGGTTGTGCGCGGAAGAACCAAACGTTGTTTTTAAGTTGTTCATGTTGTTTTCAGAAACTTACCCTCATCTACATTCCCGTGCGGGGCGCGGGCGGCGGGCTTGCCTATAACTTCACCACGCAACAGGGGGTGGATTGTTTATGGACGCAGAGACGCGGAGAGCGCAGAGGCGAGGGGGAAGACAATGGAAAGTGTAAAGGGATGGCGCCGTTGTCTCAAGTTGTCCGTGTTGTCTCCAATCATCAGGGGGCAATTGCAAAACATCGCGACAGTTGTGTTTTTCAACGGTACGCCTTGGAACTGGAGACAACCGTGACAACAAGTTGAAGAGGCGCGGCGGTCACGAAAGAGGAACAAACGGATTTGTTCAGGCTTGACGGCCTTCGCGATTCCGGGAATGTGAGCCGCGTTAGCGGCGAACAAATCCGTTTGTTGGACAATTCCCCAAACGCAGTGTAAAGTGGAATTGGAAGCGGCGAGGGATTCTTCTACAGGATGTTGACCGGCCGTGGCGTCACCTCGGACGGGATCTGAGTAACCGTATGGCGAACAGAACCGAACCGAGGAAGAGGACGGCGAATCCGAGGAAAACCCAGACGATCCCCGGATCGCGGCTGAACTGTAAGACCGTGTAGGTGACAGGGTTCCCCATGCGGTCGCGCGCCTGTCCCCAGCTCATCTGGTAAATCCAGTATCCGCAGACGCGTCCGGGATGGTTCACGCGGATGTCAAGCGGGTAGGGGGCTTTCCCTTCCTCGCCGATGATCACGTGGCTTCGGTATTCCTTTACCGGACTGTCGTCATCGCCGTAACGCTTGACGAAAAATTTTCCCAGTTCCACGGTGAACGGGAGTTTCCCGACGGGCGTATCCAGCATCTCGCCTTTCCACAACGTATCGCTTTTCTCGCCGTCCACGAGCGGCATCGCCCCGGAAAAGGGACGTTCGGGCGACGACGTGCGTTCGGCAATCCGTCCCACTCCCCAGCCTGCCAGGATTAACGCGCAACCGAGGTGCATGACTGCGGCGGCGGAATGTTTTCGGCGCAAAGAGCGCACCCCGCAGAAGAACATCGCGGCGGCGAGGGACAACACCGCCCCGATTGCGGTCGGCCGCGACATGAAGGCGGCGGCGCGTTCCGCACCGGGGAAGGCCAGCGCAACGGACACGACCGCGAAGCCTCCGCAGAGAATCGCGGCGGCACGGAGCGAAAAACATTTTGCACACAAGGACATGGGGGAATCCTAGCAAACCTGCCATCCCTCCGCAAGCAGTAATTCGGTTCTGAGGCGGCATCGAAAAAAGGACGCACGATGTGCGACAGGTGCCGGTCTGGGGCGCATCCCGTCGCGTCCGGGGACGTTCCATAGCGGGGCCAATCCATTTTCTTCTTGCAAAAGGAGGTCGAAAATGGTTTCATTGCCTTGTCCGCTATGGAAGTGGCAAGGAAGGTTTTTGCCGTGACCAAGGTCGCCGTTCGGGAGAAGGGAGAAAACCGATGAGAGTTGTTCCATTTCTTTTTGCCTGTATCAATGCCGTGTCCGTGTCTCTGACCGTGTGTGCCGAGACGACGTGTGAAAAGGCGGGGAAGAACGATGCTGCTCCTCCGTCGCAGAGGATTGAGGCCGAGAACGGCGAGATGCTGCCGGATGCACATGGGGGAAAGCCCGAACCATACGACAAACTCACCGGCGTCTCCGGCGGCAAGATCCTTGCCTTCTTCAGGCACGGGCGTGGTGTGGGGTACGGCAAGACGACCTCCGCCGCGAAATGGGTTGTCGCCTGCTTCGGGACGAACAACGGAGGCAAAGACGCCAAGGTGCAGTTTTTTGACGGCGACCGACATCTTGGCGACATGGTGTTTCCCGACACCGGCGACTTCCACCAACTGCAGGATTTCCAGCTTGCCCGCATCGAGATTCCGAAAGGCGCGAACCTCCGTATCGTCGCGCCGGAACTGGCCGTGAACATCGACTATTTCGAGCTTTACGACACGGAAAAACCGCCGGCTCTTCCCCAGGCGGCGGCTCTGCCTGTCGAACAGCTGCGTGATAAACTCCTCGCCGGAGAATACGGGACGTTCGACGAGATCGTCTTCGCCACGCGGACCTACACGCCCGAACACTGGTATGCCAACTTCGGTTACTACTGTTACGACAAGAGTTTCACGATCCTTAACCGGCAGGGACGCCTTGCCGCGTACAACCTGCGCACGCGATCCTTCCGTAAGATCCTGGAGGACATCGCCGGTTCGGTACGCGACCCGTGTGTCCATTACGACGGACGCACGATCGTGTTCTCCTATCGTCCCGGCGATCAGGAACGCTATCACCTTTTCACCATCAACGCCGACGGCACGGGGTTGAAACAGCTCACCTTCGGAGAGTATGACGACATCGAACCGGCATGGCTGCCTGACGGCGACATCATCTTCGTTTCCGCCCGCGCGCGACGCTGGGTGAACTGCTGGCTTACGCAGGTGGCGACCATCTACCGCATGAAGCCGGACGGCTCCGGCATCCGTATGCTCTCCGCCAACATTGAGCACGACAACACGCCGTGGCCCCTCCCCGACGGGCGCATCGCCTATATGCGCTGGGAATATGTCGATCGCCGGCAGGTCACCTACCACCATCTCTGGACAATGAACCCCGACGGGACGCAGCACCAGATCCTTCAGGGCAACACCTATCCCGGCAGCGTCTATATCGATGCAAAACCGATCCCCGGTTCTGAGGACATCGTGTTGATCGATTCGCCTGGTCACGGGCGGACGGAACACGGCGGATTCCTCAGCGTCCTTTCCACAAAATCCGGTCCCGACAACCGCGCCAACGTGCGCCACATTTCGAAGGGCGACAAGATCTGGTACGACCCGTGGGCCTTCTCGTCCGAACTCTTCATGGGGACCGATGGTGACGGCGTATTCCTGATGAACCGAAGGGGGAAGACCGTGCGCCTCTTCGGGATGCCCGCCGAGTATTCGAAATTTGAAGGCATGATACTGGGCAGCCGGATCAGCGAACCGCGTCCCCTCATGCCGCGCAAACCCGAACGTGTCTTGGTGGACCGCACGGACCTTGCCTCCAAGACCGGCGAGTTCTACCTCGAAAACGTCATGATCAGCCGTAGCTTGCAGGGGGTGAAACCCGGCACGATCAAAAAGCTGATGATCATGGAGTCGTTGCCAAAACCGATCAACTACACGGGCGGCATGGATCCCCTTTCCTACGGCGGTACCTTCACGCTCACGCGCCAGCTCGGCACCGTACCTGTGGAGGCGGACGGTAGCGCCTACTTCAAGGTGCCTGCACTCAGGTCGCTCTTCTTCATCGCGCTGGACTCGGAGAACCGCGCCGTGAAGCGGATGCAGAGTTTCACGCAGGTGATGCCCGGCGAGAGGCAGGGATGCGTGGGGTGCCACGAACGGAAGACGGAAAACACCGTACACCGCGTCGGCACGATCTCGAAAGCGCTCTCTCGGGCACCCTCGGAAATCGATCCCGCCGGCCTCGTGTTCGACGTGCCGGATTTCCCGCGTGACGTCCAGCCCGTGCTTGACCGTTCCTGCGTCCGCTGCCACAACCCGGACAAACGTAGCGGCGGCGTCGATCTCTGCGGCGACAGGGGCCCGATGTTCTCCATCGCCTACTACAACCTCATTGCGCACAATCAGGTCTATGACGGTCGCAACCTGGACCAAAGCGACTGGCCGCCCTATGCTCGGGGTAGCGGCGGAAGCCCGCTCATGGAGAAGATTTCCGGCAAGCACCACGGCGCGACGGTTACGCCCGCCGACCGGAAAATCATCATGCAATGGCTCGACGCCTCTGCGCCGTATCCCGGCACGTATGGCGCGCTCGGCTGCGGTTCGATCGGCGGCTATCGCCAGAACAAACAGATCGTGAACACCGATACGCATCGGCCGGCCACGGTCGCCGCGCAGGATTTGATCGGGCAACGCTGCGACTCCTGCCATACGGGTGCAAACCGTCTTCCGCACACGCTTTCCGACGAAAACGGAATCAGTTTCTGGACGCCGAAATGGAGCGATCCGCGCCTGAAGAAGTGGCATCGCTACATGCTCTTCAACCTCTCGCGTCCCGAAAAGTCGCTCTACCTCATGGCTCCGCTCGCAAAGGAGGCCGGCGGTCTCGGTATGGGGAAAGAGGGTAAGGCTGTGTTCAAGTCGAAAGACGATCCTGCTTACAAGGCCATCCTCGCGATGATTCAGGACGGACACGACGTGCTGGAGAAGGAGAAGCGGTTCGATATGAAGGGGTTCCGTCCACCGAAACCGTATCTCCGGGAAATGAAACGGTACGGTATCCTACCCGCGACCTTCGATCTCGACAAGGATACAGCCGATCCCTACGCCCTCGACCGTCTCTATTGGGCGCTCGACTGGACGCAGTTGAAGTAGTGCGGCCCGCTTTCCGGAACGGGACGGAGGTGCGCTTCGCCGCTGTATACGGGGATGATCCCGTCGGCGGTCTGGAGGCGTAGTGCGCCGTCCTCCTGGATTCCGGCGGCGATGCCGGTGACAATATCCCCTAGTCGGTCGATTCCGACCGTTGTCCCGCAGAGCAGGTCGCGTTCCCGGATTCCCGGCAGGAGGGGCGCGAGACCTTCGGATTGCCACCGGGTGTAAAGCGGTTCAAAACGGTTTAGAATGGTGGCTAGCACGTCCGCCCGGTCGAAGCAACGCCCCGTCTCCATGCAAAGCGAGGTCGCGCGCGGGCGGAGTTCATCGGGAAGGGATTCCGTGCGCAGGTTGACGTTGATTCCGATTCCCGTGATGATGGAAAGGACACGCGCCGATTCCGCCTGCATTTCACAAAGGATGCCGCAGATTTTCCGCCTGGCGATCAAGATGTCGTTCGGCCATTTGATGCGAGGTGCGAGTTCGGGGCAGACCGATTCAATCGCTTCGGCGACGGCAAGTCCCGCGACCAGCGGGAGCGAGGCTGCGCGCGAAAGCTCGACTTCGGGCCGCAACAAGAGCGAGAAATAAAGGTTCACGCCTTTCGGCGAGAACCATTCGCGTGTCTGGCGGCCGCGTCCCGCCGTCTGGGTTTCGGCGACAACGACCACACCTTCCGACGCACCTTCGCTGGCGAGTTTTTCGCAATCGCGGTTCGTCGATCCGGTTGATTCACAGTAGCGAAGATCGCGCCCGATCGTTTTTGTTTCCAACAACGGCAGTTTTTTCATATTCATAGGGAAAAATCAAACATCAACGGGAAGTGGTCGGAACCGATAGACGGGCCGCGTCGGAGGTCGTCGGCGCGGAGGTCGCGCGAGTGGAAACAATGGTCGAGCGGGATTCGCAGGAAGAACGGGTAGACGGCATGCCAAGTGGGGAAGGGAAGTCGCCCGAGGTTCGCGTCGAGTAATCCGCTTTCCCGTTCAAAGGCGTGGTAGGCGTGCGTGTACGGCGTCGTGTTGAAGTCGCCCATAATGACGAAACGCGGCTTGCCGGCGGCGAACCGGGCGATTTCGCCGAGCAGCGCGTCGCGCCCCTTCCAGTCCTCCCGGTCGCCGGGTGCGAGCGGGTGGATGCCGAGAAATGTGACCGGTCCGGAGGCGGTCGGGATGACGACACGGGCGCAGGGGGAACGTTCCGCGTCGCTGAAATGCAGGATGTCCGCCTTTCCCGTCTTGGCGAAGACCGCCGCACCGAAGTTGTCCGTCCTCGCCTCCGAGGCGGCGACGGGATAGCGGTTCGTCAACGGGGAGAGGCGTCGCAACCAGTCCTCGTCCGTTTCCTGCAACAAGATGACATCCGGCGCTTCCGTCTCGATGAGTTTCAAGAGACGTGTCGCGTCGCGGTTCCCGGTGAGGACGTTCGACTGGAGAACGCGGAAACGCTGTCGCACGGGGGCGTCGAAGCGCGGCGGAGGCGTGAGCCGCGGCGCGACGAAAGCGGCGTTGACCGCGCCGAAGGCAAATGCCCCTGCCGCAATCCAGATGCCATACCGGTGTCGCCTCGCGATGACGAGCCGGTAGAGACCGTATCCGAAAAAGCAGAGGGCGAGCTGCGGCGTGACATGAGTGAAGATTTCCAGTGCCCAGTCCAACGAACCCAGGCAGGCGGCAAGCGTCATCCAGACACCGGTGAAAGCGGCGGCATCGACGAGGCCCGCAAGGGATAATTTGCGATTCATGAGGCCGCCTCCTTTCGCGGACGGTAGAGCATGTAGAGGATGAAATCGGCGAGTACCAGTACGAGGTCGAGCGCGTAGAGCCAGACGACCCAATCCGGACTGTAGAGGAATTTGTGGACGATTCCGCAGAGGTAGCCGACCATGACAATCACCATGAACGCGGGGCTTTTCCCCTCCACCTTTTTCGTCCTCAGACTTTTCGCGATGGAGAACGGCCACGAAAACCCGAAACAGGCCAGCATACCGATTTCAAAAACACTCATGACAGAATCCTTAAGACGTGGTCAAGTATAACAGGAGAAAGGTGAAAAATGAAGTCCTATTTGTTCCCCCGAACAATCAACTATTTGGTTTTCCATCCGTTCCTTTTGTGTTAGGATGGAAGCCCATTTCACATGAGCAGGGGGCGTCGTCCCCGTTGTCCGTGGAAAGAGGAATCGGCGGATATGGATGACTTATCGAGATTGGTTTCGATGCGCAAGGAATCGGATGGCGGCGCCCCGGATAGGGACGACCGATCGCAGGCCGTCACCATGCGGGATACGCCCGATGACGATGCCTTGGCTCGAATCGACGAGTACGCGCTGCTGCGCGAGTTGGGTGGCGGCGGGTTCGGTACGGTGTACCTGGCGAAAGACACCGTCTCCGGCGTGGAGTATGCCGTCAAAGGGCTTCCGCCCAAAGTGAAGGACAGTCTCGAAGAAGTCGAGAACATCCGCACCAACTTTGCGCTCGTCTCGCGCTTATCCCATACGAACATCGCCCGCGCACACGTCCTTCACCGCGCGAAGGAGGTTTGGTACGCGACGGAGGATGTGCGGGAGAAGTTGCGTGTGATGCCGGGCGATACGATGATGGTGATGGAGTACGCACCCGGCGTGACGCTTTCAAAGTGGCGTCGGCAGTTCCCAGGCGGCAGGGTGCCGTCCGAGCTGGCGCTGGAAATCACGCGACAGGTCGCCGTCGCCCTTGACTACGCGCATGAACAGCGGGTCATCCACCGTGACATCAAGCCGTCCAACGTGATGGTCGAGGCGAAACCGGATGACGGACGGCTCATCGCCCGTGTGCTGGACTTCGGCTTGGCGGCGGAGATCCGTTCGTCGCTGGGGCGCGTCTCCCGCGAGGTGCGCGACACCTCCGGCACGCGCCCGTACATGGCGCCGGAGCAGTGGCTGGGCGAGAAACAGGGGGCTGCGGCCGACCAATACGCGCTGGCAGTCCTTTTTCACGAGCTGGTCACGGGCGAGGTCCCCTTTGCCTCGGCGTTGGAGACGGGGGATGTCGAGGTGATGAAAAGTGTCGTCACGACGAAACCGTTCGTCGCGCCTGCGGAGTTGCCGAAAACTTTTCGGTGTGTTCTGAAAAAGGCGCTCGCTAAGAAATCAACGGAACGTTTCGCGAGTTGCGGCGAATTTGCAGCGGCGTTGGCAGGACGGAAGAACGGCGTCGCGAAGGCCGTCCTCTCCGCCGCATGTCTGGCCGCCCTTGCCGCCGGAGGTGTCTGTTTGTGGCAGGCCCGCGACGCCGCATCTTCGGGGGAAACGCCGTCCCCGTCCCCATCCGCCGGCGTTTCGCGCGTTTCGGATAATCCGGTGCCTTCCCGGATAACCAGTCCATCTGGAGAGACCGACGACAGGGGAACGGTCGTTTCCCGGACGAACGCCCCCGCCCCACGGATTACGGCAACGCCGATTGTACCGCCCCCCCAAAAAAAGGCGGTGGAGGCGAAGCTCGCCGCCGCCCGCGCCCATTTCGCCAGGGGTGACTGGGACGCCTGTGTCGCGGCGTGTGAGCAGGCCCTGTCGTCGGATCCGGCCAACGCCGCCGCGAAGGCGTGTAAAACAGATGCCGAACGGAAAAAGGCGGTGGAGGCGAAG
>JAGCVN010000057.1 GCA_017962315.1 Kiritimatiellia bacterium | reverse complement strand
GTGAAGGGTGCAAGTAACCTTTCCTTTTCGTTAAGCCGACGCAACGCGCCCGTCCCTCCTCCGAGGGGCGGGTGTTTTTTCGGTCGCGACCGTGGAGGCTCTTCGCGCCCTTTGCGTGGAACCTATTACCCCGGCGATGAGATCGATTGCGCCACAAAGGTCACAAAGGACACAAAGTCTCTGTGTTTCTTTGTGGCCGGCAATCACGACATAGCCTTGCCTATAAGTTCGATTGGCGACAACCGAAACAACTTGTAAAGACAATATTCTTCTTTCGCCGCGCACGATTGTGCGCGGAAGAAGCAAACGTTGTTTTCAAGTTGTTCATGTTGTTTCCAGAAACTCACCCTCATGTACATTCCCGTGCGAAGCGCGGGCGGGGGCTTTCACGCCAGCCCTTTCAGCATTCCGTAAAAATACAGCCGTTTCAACACATAGACCTTCAGCCACCAGGCGGTGCGCTGCTCTTTCGAGGTGTCGAGCAGGGTGAACGGGAAGGAGGTTTTCGGCTTCTTGTCGTAATCGAACTCGCAGAGAAGGACGTGGCCGTAGTCGGTCACGATCGGGCAGGCCGCGTAGCCGTCGTATTTCGCCTCCGGCGCCTTGCCCTCGATCAGGGAAAGCAGATTGGCGACGGCGACGGGGACTTGTCTCCGGATCGCCGCGCTTGTCTTGCTGGTCGGGATACCGGCGACATCGCCGAGCGAGACGATGTCCGGATAGACCGCATGGACGAGCGTGTGCTTGTCCACCTCGACCCAGGCTTCACGGCTCAATTTCCCTTCGCGCCAGCCCAGCCCCGCTTCGCGCACGAAGTCCGGCGCACTCTGCGGCGGGACGAAATGCAGGAGGTCGTATTCTTCCGTGAAGGATTCGACGGTTTCCGTCCCGTCCGGCTTGACGGCCGCACGCTCCAGATGGACTTTCTTCGCCAACGTGTCAATCCCTTTGACGCGGGTCTTCAGATGGACGGGGATGTCGCGCTCGCGATAGATTGCCTCAAGCCGGGGGGTATAGAACGGGACATCGTACAGTTCTTTCGACGCGGTGAAGTAGTCGATCTTCGCCCGATCGCGCAATCCGTTCTTTCGCAGGAGGTGTTCCGTCAAGAGGCAGACCTTCTTCGGTGCGCCGCCACATTTCAATTTCGTGTAGGTATCGGTGAACACGGCCTTCCCGCCCTTTGCCGCGAATGCGCGCATCGCCTCCGCCATGCGCTGCGCCCCTTTGAAGTCGTAGATACAATGCGCGTTCCCCTCGCCGAGCGCGCGGCGGGAGATTCCCTCGACGAGGTTCCAGTTCACCTGAAGCCCCGGCGTGAGGACGAGGAAATCATAGTCGGCAGATTCGCCGCCCTCCGCCGTGACGCGCTTCTTGACGGGATCGACGGCGACCACGTTGCGGGGGATCCATGTGACACCTTTGGGGATGCAGGCGGCCTGCCGTTTCCAGACATCGTTCGGCTTGTAGACGCCTGCGGCAATCAAGGTGAACCCCGGCTGGTAGAACTGCTTGTCCGCCGAGTCGAAAAGCGTGATCGCCGCGCGCGGGAGGCAGCGCACGAGCCGCACCGCCATACACAACCCGGCGGCGCCGCCGCCGACCACCACCACGCGGACTTTTGCATCCAGCTTGCGTCCGCACCCCGTCGCCCAGCATCCCATCAGGGTTGCCGAGGCTCCCACCGCGGCCGTTTCCAAGAACGCCCTTCGCGTCCAGCCTTCTCCCGTTATCGTCGGGCGGGGGCCTCCGCAGAACGTGCGCCGAGGTTCAAGGCCCTCACCCCGCAGCACTCCCGCCAACTCGCGTTCGGACTTCAACACCAGCGATGTTTCTTCCGTCTCGTTCGGTCCCTTCGCCATCGCATACTCCTTATCAGGCGGGATCAGGGTTTCAAGCTTGCCAAGACACGCTGTTCCGCCGTGACAAGCAAGTCGTACATCTCAGTCCCGTCCGCCGCCTCGCGGAGCGAGACGAGCAGATTCTCGTCGCGGCTGAGGAGCGAGAGGCGGGCGAGCGTGTGAAGGTGCAACTCGTCATCGATACAGCAGAGCAGGAAAAACAGATCGGTCGGTTCGCCGTCGGACGCGCCGAAATGAACCGGATGCACGGCTCGTCCAAGGAGGCAGAACGACTCCGAGGCACGGTAGGGATCGTGCCGGTGCGCGTGCAGGAAGGCAACCCCGCCGGGCATGGCGGTCGAAGCCTCGTCCTCCCGGGCCGAGACCTCCTGGAGGAACTCGGCGTCGTCATAGAGGAACCCCGTGTCGAACGCCAGCGCGACAAGGTCACGGATTGTACCGTGGCGGGTACGGGAGGAAAGCGAGGCGGCAATCCGCTCCGGCGCGAACAGGAGCGGGATCAACGCGGTGTCGCGCGAGGCGCGGATGCGTTCGCCGACAGCCTCCCCGTGACGCCGCGCCAGTTCCCGGTCGGAGAGCTGGAGGATGTTCCGCTGCGCCCATTCATCGATACGCCCGTGTTCAAAGAAAAATTCGTCGCCCCGTTTGCGCACGGGCACATCGCCCCGCTGGGCGAGATGGAAAAGCTCGCGTTCGGGAATGTGGATGTGACGCGCCGCCTGTTGCAATGTCAACACTTGATTCATGGGAGGGAGTATACAACGGGAAAGGGAAAAATGAAACAAGGAAAATTGGCGAAGATTTACGCGGGTTCCCAAAGTTCCCGGATGAGGGCGACGGATTTCCGCAGCGAATCCCAACTCACGCGCGGGCTGGGTTCAAAGACGCGGAGAACGTCCGCCGTGCCGAAAAATGCGAACTTCGAAAAGTCCGTCTGGCCTTCGCCGGCGGCGATATGCGCGTCGTTCGCGGGCGGCACGCAGTCGTGGATGTGGATCCCGCCGATCAGCGGCAACAATCTTTTTACCGTCTCCACATGGTCGCCGCTCCACCCCATGTTGGCACGGATCTGCCCATGTCCGAGGTCGTGCCAGTAACGCAGGGGGGAACCTTTGAACCTTTCCATGAGCGCGACGATTTCCTCTTCGTCTGGATAGGCCTCGATGGAGGGAAGGTTTTCCAGGCAGAGTTTGACGCCCGCTTTTTCAAAGAGCGGGAGGAGCTGTTCCAGCGCGGCACAAAAGCGCGGCATGATCTTCTTCGCGCGTCTCGTCCGGCGCCGGAGCGCCGCGTTGAGATACCGCAGGTAGCGTTTCGCTTCCAACTTTCCCTCGATATCGAACCGGTCCAGCAGGACGTTCGAGCCGAGATCGCCCCAGAAGGAACGGAGGTAGACGCGTCCGGCATGGAGGACGACGGCCTTGGCGTCCATGCGCTGGGCGAAGGCGAGCGTTTTTTTCAAAAGCAGGGCGGCCATCGCGCGTTCGTCCTCGTCATCCGAAGCCAGAAGGTGAAGCTCCGGGTATCCATGCGGCGCGTTGAAGGGAACGGGGCAGAACGCATGCACGCTGCCCACCTCGATCTTCCCTTCGTCGATACGCCGCCGAACGCCGGACGCCTGCTGTTCGGTCGTGTCGTATCCGAGTTCCAACGCATCGAAACCGAGTTCCAGTGCGTCATCGACAAGCCCTTCGCCGGATTCGTGGTTCCGGGCGTTCCAGTTGGTCGAAAGCGCGATTTTCATGAAACAGCCAATTTCAAGAATTCCTGGCGAACGGCTGGATCGTCCCGGAAAGATCCCAGCACGGCGGAGGTGGACATGACCGCGTTCTGCTTTTCGACGCCCCGCATCATCATGCAGAGGTGGCGGCACTCCATCACCACGCCGACCCCTTCCGCTCCGGACGCCTCGAGGACGGCATCGGCGATCTGCTCGGTCAACCGCTCCTGGATCTGCAGGCGGCGGGCAAAGCAATCCACGATCCGCGCAAGCTTGCTCACCCCCAACACCTTCCCCTGCGCGATGTACGCCACATGGCATCTCCCGAAAAACGGAAGCAGGTGGTGTTCGCAAAGGCTATAGACCTCGATGTCGCGCAAGACGACCATGTGGTTGAGACCGATGTCAAAGACGGCCTTGTTCAACACTCTGCGGGGCGTGTTGGCGTAGCCGGACGTCAGGAAGGCGAGCGACTTCGCGACGCGCATGGGCGTTCCCTTCAACCCGTCGCGCTCGACATCCTCGCCGAGTTCAAGAAGGAGTTCGCGGACAAGCCCGCTGACTTTTTCCAGATTCACGTTTTTCATTTCACTCTTTCGAAACGGGGGGCGCATAACGGCGGCAGGCGACCCCGGCCTCGCGCAGGAGTTTCTTCGTCTGCGCGGAAAAGGCGTAATCGCCGCCATAGACAACCTCGCGGATACCCGCGTTGACAATCAATTTCGCACAAGTCAGGCAGGGGCTGATCGTCACGTAGATCGTCGCCCCGGCAAGGCGGATGCCGTAATACGCAGCCTGGCAGATTGCGTTCTGCTCCGCGTGTACACAGATGCACTCCTCCAACGAAGCGCCGGACGGCGCCTTCCCGGAACAGCGCGGGCACCCGCCTTCAAAACAGTTTCTCACACCGCGCGGCGTACCGTTGTATCCGGTCGAGATGATGCGGCGGTCGGAGACGACGACTGCCGCGACTTTGCGCCGCGAACAGTTGGCGCGCGTTGCGACCACTTCCGCGATCCGCATGAAGTATTCATCCCAAGACGGACGAGTGTCCTCGTTTTTCCTTTTGTTGGCCATGGCGGGATGAAGTCTAGCATATATCCGCGCTTGACGGAAGAACGGAATTCGGGAAAAATAGGGGGCGTGATGTCAATGGGAGGGAATAGACTTGGGCATATCGGTTGACCACGAGGCGCGGAAACGCGAAATCATCGCGAAAGCGGTCAGGCTCTTCGCGAAAGAGGGGTACAGCGGTGTGACGTATCAAAAAATCGCCGACGCCTGCGGTGTCGCCCGCACGACGCTTTACCGTTATTTCCCCAGCAAGGGTATCATCTTCAACACCGCGATCTGGCAGATCACGAGCGAGTTGACCGACCGTTACGCCTTCATCCTCTCCTCCCGCACGAACGTAACCCAGCGGTTGGAGCGCCTCCTCTGCGCAGTCCTTGCGATGATCTACCGGCAACGTCCGATGCTGACGGTCATCTTCGACTACCTGATCGACGCGCAACGCGGCGGACGCCCCGTCGCGCGCGACATCGAGGCGCACACCATCGGGCTCAAGCGCATCCTGCACCGCCTCCTCTTCGAGGGCGTGCGCAACGGCGAACTGCGCGACCTCGGCGTGAAGTTCATGACGGAAGCCCTGTACGCGCAGCTGGAGTCTGCCGTCCTCCGTCTTACCCTGACCCAGAACGCCGACCACTCGTTCTCGGAGAAGATGCTCCGCACCACCATTGAAAACCTTCGGAAGGAGGATGCATGAACACGGCCCCATTGTCACACCTGTTTCTTGACCGTTGCCCGTTCCCGGCAAGGATGGATCGCCATCGGCGGCGGTCGAACGCCACCGCCGCGCCGTCCGTCCCGGTGCGTCTCTGCGTCTCCGCGCTCCTCCTTTTCTTTGCGTTTTCCCCGGTCCGTGCCGACAGGAACGTGAAGTTCAAGGCAAAAACGTACGAGCCGCGCAAGACGTTCGAGGCGAAACCGTATGAGGCGAAACCCTATTCGCCGCACGGCGGCGCCGTGCGGGCCGCGCCGTACACGCCCGGGCGCGCCGGCACGTGGAAGATGCAGGGCGAACGCCAGACGGCCCCCGCCCGTCCTTTCAACGGAGACGCGGGGACAGTTCCCGCACGGACGTTCACTCCGGGACCCGCCCCTTCCGTCAAGACGTTCAAGTCCGATCCGGCGGATGTCCAGGAGCGCAAACCCTACGTGCCAAAGGCCCCCGATCCAGAACACAAAGCCTTCACCCCTCCGACGAAGAAAGACGAGTACAATCCGTTGTTGACCCCGCGTCAAGGAATCAAGGAGGAACATCTGAATGGAAAATGACACGACGCTCCCGGCTTTCCCCTTCCCTGCCTACGGTCTGACCCACGAAGAATGGCAGACGGCGCTGAAGGAGGTTTTCGGGCAACCCCGCTTCCGGGCCGACCAGATCTTCAAATCGCTCTACAAGGAGGCCGCGTCCGGGTGGGAGGCGTTCACCACCCTCCCCGCGCCCCTGCGCCAGACGCTCGCAGGGCAGGCGCCGATCGAGGCCATGCGGATCGTCGAAGCGATTCCTTCACAGGACGGCACCGTCAAACTGCTGTTCGCCTGCGCCTCCGACGGCGAACGGATCGAGAGCGTCCTCATTCCGTCAAAAGACCGGATGACGCAGTGTATCTCCACGCAGGCCGGTTGCAATTTCCGGTGCGCGTTCTGCGCCAGCGGCCGCCTCGGCAAAACGCGCGACCTCACAACGGCGGAGATCGTCGCGCAGGTCATGGAGGCGGTCCGTTTCCTGAGCGGGCGGGAAGGGACATTCACACGCCCCTCCAACCTCGTCGTGATGGGGATGGGCGAACCGTTCGACAACTACGACAACGTGTTGAAGGCGTTGAAAATCCTGAACGCCCAGAAGGGGCTCGATGTCGGCGCGCGCCACATCACAATCAGCACCTGCGGCGTCGTCCCCGGTATCCGCCGCCTCGCCGGAGAGGGGTTGCAGTTCGAGCTTTCCGTCTCGCTCCACGCGCCGAACCAGGATCTGCGCAAGGGGCTTATGCCTGTGAGCCGTCGTTGGCCGCTTGAAGAACTCATTCCCGCCTGTGCCGAATACACGCGGGCGACGGGCCGCCTCGTCACCTTTGAATACACGCTCATCCGCCAGATCAACGACCAGCCGCGCCATGCCGACGAACTCATCGCGCTTCTCCGCGCGCTCCCGTGCAAAGTCAACCTTATCCCGCTCAGTCCCGTCGAAGGTTTCGCCGGACGCCGTCCGGACAACGCTTCATGCCTCGCCTTCCTCGACAGGCTGATGCGCGCGAAAATACCAACAACCATGCGGAACTCACGTGGCGGCGATGTCGACGCCGCATGCGGCCAACTCCGTCTCCGCCGCCTTGCCACCTCTTCTGGAGAAGGGGGAAACACGCCATGAAGAAACTCGCCTTCCTTCTCTCTACCCTCTGCCTCTGCGCCGCCGCGTGGGCCGCCGACCTTTCCCGCCTCCCCTCCGGGTACGACTGGGCGGTCCGGCTCGACATCCTCACGGGCGGAGAGTCGCCGTTGATCGCCCGCGTCCTGGACGCCCTTTTCCCGCGTAACCGCGAGGCGCTCGCCGGACGCATCCGCCTCTTCAAAATCTATTCGGGAATCGACCTCTCCCAGGATCTCGACGAGGTCATTTTCTTCGGGAACCGCCAACTGGACGACCCCGACCTTATCTACGCGACGGGACGCTTCAACATCCAGCAGATCGACCAGACGTTCGCCATGGCCGGCACCCGGAAAGAGGTCTACAGGAAAATCAACATCCACACCTACCGTATCCAGAACGGCAAGGTCTACTACCTCGCACGACCGGCACCCGGTATCTTTCTCGCGGGAAACCGGAAAGAGAGCGTCCTGCGGGCGGTAGACTGTGTCGCCGGAGCGAGGCGGGGGCTTCCGGCGGGGGCGCCGTCCGCCCATGCGCTCGTCCGGGCGAAGTCGCGTATCGCCGCGATGTACACGGGGAATCCGCAACAATTCGCCGTCAACCCGATTCTCGCCGCCGGACTTTCGCTGGCGAGATCCGCCGACCTGACGCTTGATTCGCCGGGACGGGACCGGGTCGATTTCCGCGTCGTCTTGCACACCGACTCCCCGCAAGCGGCACAAGGAATGCAACAGGCGGTACTCGCCGCGAAAGGCTTGTGCCTCTACCGCAAGGAGCCGCGAGAACTGGCGATGCTCGCCTCCGCCGCGCAAGTCGCGGTAAAGGGGGGCGACGTCCACATCCACGTCCCCATGAACGCCCAGATGGCCGTGAAGCTTTGCAAATCGATGCAGCTGCACCAGATCGGGCAGGTGTCCGCGCAAGACATCCGCAATGCCGAAACCTTCTTGAAACGCAAAAGCGGAACCCCGAAGAGCCACCCTGCCCCGGCTCCGAAGAAAGCCACGCCCCCGCACGTTCGATGATTTTTTGGGGGCGCTTCGATTGCCTGCCCGCCATCGATTGCCGTCGGTCTCCCGTCCCTCTTCCCCGTCACTCCTGCGTGACGGTTTCCGTCTCCACACCCTTGATTTTCCCGAGCGCGGCGAGGACACCGGCAGGGCTGAGCGAATTGACGGGGGCCGCCAGGGTGAAGGTCGCGGTGATACCGCCGCCGCTGTGACGCCGCGCCGAGTAAGAGGAAAGAGCCGCGCCTTTGAACGCGGTCAACGCTTTGACCGCCGCCGAAACCGCTTCGTCGTTCTCCGCCCAAAGCGAAACCTGCAATTCGCGGCGAGCCTTGTTGACCCGCTTATCGACAAGAATAAATAATTCCAGCCCCGCCAGCGCGAGCAAGGTGGCCACCGCGCCGAGCGTGTACATTCCCGCGCCGACGGCGACGCCGATCGCGGCGGTTGTCCAGATCGCGGCGGCCGTCGTCAGCCCGACGACGAAATGACGGTGCAGGACGATCGTCCCCGCGCCGAGGAAGCCGATGCCCGTGACGATCTGCGCGGCGACGCGCCCGACATCCGCATGGACGGGGAACGCCGTCCCTTGTTTTGCGAGGATCATCTCAAGCGTTCCCGTGAACCCGAACTGCGAGACAATCATAAACAACGCGGAGCCAAGCGCAACCAGGAAATGCGTCCGCAGCCCCGCCTCTTTCGCCCGGTATTCGCGTTCCAATCCGATCAGGCCGCCGAACAAAGTCGCGACCAGAAGCCGGAGTGCCAACGTCACCGAAAACGAATCCATCACGCCCCCTCCCCTCCTTCTCCTTCGCGGGATTTCGCCTGTTCCGCGAACCACGCCATCCGTTTCGCGATGGTCGCCTCATATCCCTGATCCGTTGGACGGTAATACGTCTTGTCAACAGGGAGGTAGTCCTGCCGGACAATGTGTCCTTCAAAGTCGTGCGGATACTTGTACGCCGGCGCCGTCTCTTTTCCCGCCGCCTCGACATGGACGTTTTTCAAATGTTCCGGAACGGCCAGGACGCGCCCTGAACGGACATCCTGCAAGGCCTCATCCACCGCGAGATAGGCTGCGTTGCTTTTCGGTGCGGTCGCGAGATAGGTCGTCGCCTGGGCAAGTGAAATACGCCCTTCGGGCATCCCGATGAATTCGACCGCCTGCATCGCGGCGACGGCGACGCTCAGACCGCGTGGATCGGCGTTTCCGATATCTTCGGAGGCGAGGATGATCAACCGCCGCGCGATGAAACGGGGGTCCTCCCCCGCCTCCAGCATCTTCGCCAGCCAGTAGACGGCGGCATGGGGATTGGAGCCGCGCACGGATTTGATGAACGCGGAGATGGTGTCGTAATGGCCGTCCTCCGATTTGTCGTACAGGACCATCTTGCGTTGAACGCAGTCCTCCATCACGGCAGGGGTGACGTGAATCGTTCCGTCCCCGGAGGGCGGCGTGGAACGGACGGCGACCTCCAGCGCGGTCAACGCCCGGCGGGCGTCGCCGTCGCAGATCTCCGCGAGGAAATCGGCGGCCGCAGGTTCCAGTTCCGCGTGGAAACTTCCGAGTCCGCGCCCTTCGTCGGCCAGCGCGCGCGCCAGGAGTTGTTTGATCGCCTCCGGGGAGAGGGCGTGCAACTCGAATACGAGGGAGCGGGAGGTAAGCGGGCTGTTGACGAAAATATTCGGGTTGTGGGTGGTCGCACCGACCAGCGTGACCGTCCCGTTCTCGACATACGGCAACAGCACGTCCTGCTGGGATTTGCTGAAACGGTGGATTTCATCGACGAAGAGGACGGTACCGCGCGAGCCGTTGTACAGTTTCGCCCGTTCGCAGACGTCGCGCAGCTGGGCGACATTCGAAAGCACCCCGCTCGTGCGCTCGAACCGGCGCATCGTGACATGCGCGATCACTTCGGCGAGCGTGGTTTTCCCGCATCCCGGCGGACCGTAAAAAATGAGATTGGCGAGGCGATCCGCCTCGATAATCCGGCGCAAGAGCTTTCCCGGTCCGAGGATATGCTCCTGTCCGACGACCTCGTCCAGCGTGACGGGGCGCATCCGTGCAGCGAGGGGTTGCTGTTCCAGCGGCGATTTCTCGACCGCGTGCGGCTGCTCCTCCCCGTCGTAAAACTGGAAGAGGTCGTCTTGCGTCATGGAACGGTTACAGTTCGCGGATGAAGATGTTACGCCACTCGGTCGGGTCGCCGTGGCACTGGAGCTCGATCTGCTCGCACGGGAAGATCGGCTGCTTGCGGTCCCAGTAGTTCTCGAGCGTGGTGTTGTCCACCACGAGCTCGCCGTTGAGCCACACCGTGACCTTCTCGCCGCGCATGATCACGTGGAAGCGGTTCCAGTCGCCGACCTGCTTGTCCGCGATCTTGAGTGCATTGGAAGGATTCTTCTTGTTGTTGTACAGACCGCCGGAGCCGATGCCCCACTGGTTGTGCGCGTCCCAGATCTGCACCTGGGGCGAGCCGCGCAGGTAGAGGCCGGAGTCGCCGGTGACGGACATGATGCGCCAGTCGCACCACATTTCAAAATCCTTGTAGTCCTTCTTCGTGGCGAGCGAATAGCCGCCCCTGTATCCGTCGAAGAAGAGGTTGCCGTTGCGGACATGCCAATGGTCGCGCATCCCCTTGTCGGCGATCTCCTGCATCTGGGCGCGCTTTTCGGGCGTCGCCGCCTGACGCACCTTCGGGTTGTCGAACTTCTCGGTCGTGGTCACGCCCTTCCAGTTGCCCAGGTCCGCCACCTTGCCGGTGAAATAGGGCGTGAAGCCCGCCGGACACGGCATCGCCTGTTTCGGGCAGACCTCGCCCATCTTCGCATCCGCAGGGAGTTCTTTGACGCGGATGTTGCGCCACATGACGTGATGCCCGTGGCCGAGCCAGCCGATGCGCCCCTTTTTGTTGTGGAGTCCGGGGTGCTTCCGGTGGTCGGGCGTGTCGCCGTCGCCCTTGAACTTCGAGACGTCGGCCTTGGTGATCAGGTAACCGTTGAGGTAGACCTCGATCTCGCTGCCGATCACGCGGACCTCCTCGAAGTTCCACATGCCGGGCTTGCGGACGTAGCTGCCGCCGCCGGTGAAGTTCTTCTCCTTGTTCCAAACCTGCTTGGCGACGTTGTCGCGCCGGCTCGGAACGATACCGTAGACCGAACCCGTGTACTGGTAGGGTTTGAGTTTGTCCTTGCTCGCCTTTTTGTCGTAGTACGAGGGGCCGCCGTCATCGAGGAGCTGAAGCTCGCACATCGCCCAGTACGCGGCGTCCTTGTTTACGTCGCTCATGCGGATGCCGAGGCCGTTGTTGCCGTTCGGGGGCATGACGAACTCGAAGCGCAGAATGAAGTTCTCATACTCCTTCTCCGTGCAGAGGTTTCCCCCGCCGCCCTTCTTTCCGGGCTGGCAGGCAAGCACGGGGAACGTCTTCATGACCCCGTTGGCGAGTTTCTGGGTGCAGACCTCGACGCCGTATGCCTTTGAACCGATCCATCCGGTCAAATCCTTCCCGTTGAAGAGGGAGACAAACCCCTCGTCATCAATCGTCTCAGGATAGGCCGCGTCCGCGGCCTGCGCGACACCCGCGGTAAAGACGGCCGCGGCAAACAACGTGTTCAACAACGTTTTCATCTCTAACTCCTTGTATCCCTGTTTTGAGGCTGGGCGCCTCACAATCACGGCGCCCAGTATACCGTTTCCACTGCGGAAAGGCAAGCAATCCCGGAACGAAAGATCCCCCGGACCGATGAAGGTCAATCGGCGTTCGGGCTGACACCGAGGGCGGCGAGAATACGGTCGAGGTCGTCGTTGTCGTAAAAGTCGATCTCGAGGATGCCCTTGGTGTGTTTCCCGTTCGGGTGCGTGACGCCGGACTGGATCCGCACCGCCGTGTGAAGCCGCTGGTGGAGGCGGTCGGAAAGATCGCGGATGTAATTGTCCGGGAGGTCGGGTTTCGAAACCGGCCGCAACGACGGGGTTTTCTCCTCTTTCCGTTTCGCGATCAGCCGTTCCAAGGCGCGGACGGTCAACGCCTCCGTCACACACTTGCGTCCGAGGATCGTCTGTTCGGTCGTGTCGGAAAGCCCCAGCAGGACCTTCGCGTGCCCGGTGGAGAGGAGGTTGCTTCCGACCAGTTGTTTCACCTCGTCGGGCAGATCCAAGAGACGGAGGGCGTTTGCGATGGTCGGGCGCGGCTTGCCCACGCGCTCGGCGATCTCCTGCTGCGTGAGCGAGAAACGCTCGGCGAGGGTCCGGTACCCTTCCGCCTCTTCGATGACATTCAGGTCTTCGCGCTGGATGTTCTCGATGATCGCCATCTCGGCGGCGTTCCGGTCGGCGGTATCGACCAGCAGCACCGGCACCTTCGCCATTCCCGCCAGGTGCGAGGCGCGGAGGCGGCGTTCGCCGTTTATCAGTTCGTAACGCCCGCCCGCAAGCTTGCGGCAGAGCAAGGGCGACATTACCCCCTGCGCCTTGATGGATTCGGCAAGTTCGTTCAGCTTCTCCTCGTCGAATACCGTGCGGGGCTGCCAGGGGGAACGGCTGATCTCGGCGATCGGCACCTCGATTACGAAACGCGCGTTCGCGGGCGGCGCGGACGCCCGGACGGCGGACGCGGGAACGGGCGCGATCGGGGTGGACGGCGTCGCGGCGAAGGAACCGCCGGACACGGGGGCGATGGCCGGGGCTGCAGAAGCCGGATGCGGACGTTCAATCGTCACATCAGTCTCCGCGCTGGAAAGCAACGCCCCGATACCGCGCCCCAGGTGGCTGCGCTGCGGACGCGCCGCCGGCGCGGGCGGGCGGATTCCCGGACGCGGGGCGGAGGGCTTTGCCTTCGGCAACGGTTTCTTCGAGGCGGCGGTTTTCTTACTCGGTTTTTTCGCGCTCATGGATAGATCCCCGAATGGTCGAGTCCGGTCGTCTCCGGCAGACCGGACATCAGGTTTAAGTTTTGCAGGGCGGAACCGGCCTGCCCCTTCATCAGGTTGTCGACAGGCGAGACGCCGCGCAGACGGTTCACGCGCGTGTCCACGCCGACGACAAGGTTGCAATCGTTCGTGCCGCCGTACCCCGTGGCACCGATAACCTTGACACGTATCATCTCTCCGTACTCCTTCCGCCGTCTGGCGCGTGCCGGACCAGGAATCCCGGCTAGGCCCGCTCCACCACGATTTCAGGATCCACGGTCTGGCGAAGACTCTCTTCAATCCCCTGCTTCAGCGTCATCAGCGCGTACGGGCAGCTGCCACAGTGTCCGGTCAGGCGCAACGTCACCGTCTTGCCCTCGATGGAAACCAGCTCCAGATCGCCGCCGTCCGCCTGCAGCATGCCGCGCAACCGGTTCAACTCTTCCTTAATCTTCTCTTCCATTTTCCGTCTTCCTTTCGTTCGCGACGCCCTCCACGGGCAACTCGTTGGTCATCGTGAAGGCAAGCGCCTTCTTGTCCTGCGTCAACGCGACATTCACAACACCGCGCGTCAACGTTCCCTTCAGGATTTCCTCCGCCAGCGGATCCTGCACAAAACGCTCTACCGTCCGGCGCAGCGGCCTGGCCCCGTAGGCGGGATTGAACCCCTTGTCCGCGAGGAAGGCGACCGCCTCCTTCGCGAGGTTCATTTCAAGCCCTTTGCGGGACAGGCGTTTTTTCAAACCGTTCATCTCGATATCGAGGATCTTGACGATGTCTTCCTTGCCCAGCTTGCGGAATACGATGATGTCGTCAAAACGGTTCAGCAACTCCGGCTTGAACACTTTTTTCGCCTGTTCGACCATGCGGGCGCGCAGACGTTCGTAATCCTCCTCGGCATTCTCCTGCACGAACCCGAGCGAACGGCCGTGCTCTTCGTCGAACCCGAGGTTCGAGGTGAGGATCACGATCGTGTTGCGGAAATCGATGACGCGCCCCTGGCTGTCCGAAAGCCGTCCCTCTTCGAGGATCTGCAACAGCGTGTGCATCACGTCGGGATGCGCCTTTTCCACCTCGTCGAACAGGACGACGCTGTACGGGCGGCGGCGGACCTTCTCCGTCAACTGGCCGCCCTCTTCGTGACCGACATAGCCCGGGGGCGAACCGACGAGCCGCGAGACGGTGAACTTCTCCATGTACTCGGACATATCGAGCTGGATCAACGCCTTTTCGCTGCCGAACATCTGCTCGGCGATCGTCTTCGCCAGCAACGTCTTCCCGACGCCCGTCGGTCCCAGGAAGATAAACGAACCGATCGGACGCTTCGGGTCTTTCAAGTCCGCCCGAGCGCGGCGGAGCGCCCGCGCGATCGCGCGGATCGCGTCCGACTGTCCGACAACCGCGTTCCCGAGATCGTCCTCGATATGCAGCATCTTTTGAAGCTCGCTCTCGCTCAGCCGCTGCAACGGGACGTTCGTGGAGCGGGCGACGGTGGCTTGAATGTCCGGGACATCGACCGGCAGCGTCTTGTCGGCGTGTTCCGCCTTCCACGCGGCGAGTTTCTTCTCCTTCAGCTCCTCCTGGGCGCACTCTTCGTCGCGCAGTTTCGCGGCCTCTTCGAAATGCTGGTCGTTGATCGCCTCGCTCTTCCGTTTCCGGATGTCGGCAAGGTTGTTCTCGATCTCCTTGACCTCGGGGGGACGCCCCGCCGCGGACATGCGCACCGACGCGCCGGCCTCGTCGATCGCGTCGATCGCCTTGTCGGGGAGCTGGCGTCCGGGCAGATACCGCGCGGTAAGCCGTGCGGCGGCATCAAGCGCTTCCAGGGTGTAATGCACGTTGTGGTGCTTCTCGTAGCGCGGCGAGACGCCCTTCAGGATCTCGATGGTCTCCTCGACGGTCGGCTCGTCCACGCGCACCGTCTGGAAACGGCGTTCCAGCGCCGGATCCTTTTCAATGAAACGGCGGTATTCGTCGAGCGTCGTCGCGCCGATGCACTGCAACTCGCCGCGCGCAAGGGCCGGCTTGATGATGTTCGCCGCATCCATTGCGCCCTCGGCCCCGCCCGCTCCGACGATACTGTGCAGCTCGTCGAGGAAGAGGATCACGTCGCCCTCGCGCTTGACCTCCTGCAAAACGGCCTTGATGCGTTCCTCGAACTGTCCGCGCCACTTCGTCCCGGCGACCATCAACGCCATGTCCAGCGCGATCACCCGCCGGTTGAGCATCGTCTCCGGGACCTCGCCCGCCGCGATCGCCTCGGCCAGTCCTTCGACGACGGCGGTCTTGCCGACCCCCGCCTCGCCCAGAAGCGCGGCGTTGTTCTTCGTCCGGCGCAGCAGGATCTCGATTACGCGGGCAAGCTCTTTCTTACGTCCCACGACGGGATCGAGCTTCCCCTCCTTCGCGAGCGCCGTCAGGTCGCGTCCGAACGCATTGAGCGCCGGCGTCTTGC
This sequence comes from Kiritimatiellia bacterium, assembly GCA_017962315.1. GTDB lineage: Bacteria > Verrucomicrobiota > Kiritimatiellia > RFP12 > UBA1067 > RGIG8368. The sequence goes on along the minus strand of JAGCVN010000057.1, from coordinate 1,249 downwards.
CCTTGCCGCCCTTTCCCGAGGTCGGCAGCCGTCCGGACGCCTCCCCGGGGCCGTCCTCGGAAGAAATGTCCGGGGGGACATCCGGCCCGAACGGAAGGCCGTCGTCCTCCTCGGGCGGCAGGTCGCCCGGACCGCCGTCCGGGGATTCGCCGGTTGCGCGGCTCACCGCGTCCAGCACTTCGGAAAGCCGGACGTCCAGGCTGGCGAGCACCTGCGCGGCGACCCCCTCGCCCTCGCGGAGGAGCGCGATCAAGATATGTTCCGTCCCCGCCATGGTGAGACCGGCGGAGCGGGCCTCCGCCATCGCAATCTGCAACACCTTTTTGCTGCGGGGCGTATAGGGAAGCTCGCCCTTGGTCTTCATGTCGCCGCCGAACCCGATCGCGCGTTCCACGCCGAGCCGGACGTCGTCAAGCGTCACACCCATATCTTCCAAAATCTGCACGGCCAAACCCTCGCCGAGCGCGCAGAGTCCGAGAAGGAGGTGTTCCGTACCGATGTAGGAATGGCTGAACCGGTGTGCTTCCCGGTCCGCCAGTTGAATCGCGCGTTGGGCGCGCGAAGTAAAATTGAGTCCTAAGAAATGATCCATGCTTTTCGTGCCTTTGTTGAACGCCTAGTTTCGCACACTTGGGCGGGTTATTCAATCTAAATTCGCAGGTCAAAAAATGGCGGACAGGTAGCGTTCCCGTTACCCGCATACCCCCCCTTGCGGGTACGACAGGCCCCGGCGGCAACGTCACGAGTAGCGGGGACGCTACCCCTCCCAATCCCAATCCGGTTGTTTCCTTCTTCTCCACGGGTTCTCCCGTCGTCCCCGCTCGCCTTCCCCTTATTCCGTCCCCGGCCCAGGGGGAGGCGTCAGTCGGTTCGATGACTTGGCGCGAGCACCGGACGGAAGCCCAGGTTGATGACGCGGTAACCCGGCTCGTTCCAGCCCCGACGAGCGGAACGGCAATTACGGACATAGTCGCTCCAGCTCCCACCGCGATTCACGCGGGTCACGCCTTCAGAGGGGCCGGTCGGGTCGGTCACGCTTCCCGACGGGTACTCCCCGTACCGGTCCGCGCACCACTCCCACACGTTTCCAATCATGTCGTACAGCCCCCAGTCGTTCGGTTTCTTGTGTTTCACAGGATGCGTCTGATTACCGCTGTTCCCGTAATACCACCCCATCTCGTCCAGGTTCCCCGTGCCGCCGTAGGCGCCCCCCGTCCCCGCCCGGCACGCGTACTCCCATTCCGCCTCC
>JAGCVN010000056.1 GCA_017962315.1 Kiritimatiellia bacterium | reverse complement strand
CGGCTATGCCAGTGGTACGCCAGGCACCTCAATGACACCGAAAGACAGAGTCCTGTTTTGACAACTACAACAAGTCCTGTTTTGATTTCACCCCGACATTTCTCCATTTTACCCTTGCACTTCGTCAAAAGATAGACTATACTGAACCTCGTTTTCTTTCGTGCGACTGTAGCTCAATTGGATAGAGTGACAGCCTCCGAAGCTGTAGGTTGCGGGTTCGATCCCCGCCAGTCGCACCATATTCCCCTTCCCTCTTCCCTCGTTCTGTGGTATACTGTCTTTCTTATGTTAAGGGGGATCGTCATGCGAGAGAGAAATCCGTCCGTAAGGAACACGTTATCCGTTTTGTTTATCTGTCAGGCAGCCCTTGCCGCCGGCGTCTCCGTCGCGGCGATGCCGCCTACCGCCACAATCATCCCCGCACCGCAGGAGATGCACGTGACGGGTGGCGAGTACTGGGCGGAGAAGCCGCCGAAGGTGGAGAAGGTCACCTCGATTCCGCCGGAGGGATACGAGCTTTCCATCAGGCCGGACGGCATGACGATCCGCCATTCCGACGACGCGGGCGCGTATTACGCGAAGATGACGCTCTTCCACATGGGGCGGACTGACGCCCAGAAGAAATGCAAAGTGTACCCGTGCCTTGAAATCAAGGACGCGCCGAAGTTCAAGTGGCGCGGCGTCCATTTCGACGACGCGCGCCACTTCTTCGGCAAGGAAGTCGTCAAGCGTACACTCGAACAGATGTCGTGGTTCAAGCTGAACGTGTTCCATTGGCACATCACGGACGACCAGTCGTGGACGCTGGAGATCCCCGAATTCCCCGAACTCGTGAAATACGGCGACGAATGGGTGACGCGCAAGGGACAGAAGCCGCGCTCGTTCGGCGAGAAGGTGGGGCCGTTCTACTACACCGCGAACGACGTGAAGGAAATCCTCGCCTACGCGAAGGAACGCCACATCACCGTGGTGCCGGAGATTGAGTTTCCCGGACACTTCCTCTGCGCGGCATGCGCATATCCGGAGTTCTGTTGTTTCCCTGACGAGATTTACAAGAGCGGGCGCCAGCCGCAGTCGCGGGGTGTACTGAAACAGGTGATGTGCGTGGGGAATCCTGATGCAGTCCGCTTCGTCGAGAAGGTGCTGGACTACGTGTGCGAACTTTTCCCGAGCGAGGTGATCCACATCGGCGGCGACGAGTGCCCGCGCCGCAACTGGCAGACCTGCCCCAAGTGCCAGGCGTTCATCAGGGAGAAGGGGTTGAAGGGAGTGGAAGATATTCAGCCGTGGCTCACGCGGCATTTCGTGGAATATCTTGCGAAGAAGGGACGCCGCACGATCGGATGGGACGAGATCTTCGTGGACTCCAAGAACCAGAACGCCAAGGGCGACGCATTTACGTCCATGCTCCCCAAGACGACGATGGGCATGTGCTGGCGTAACCACGGCGCGGGTGCGCGCGCGGCGAACAAGGGTTACGAGATCGTCCGCTGCCCCACGTCGCACTGTTACTTCGACTACAGACAGGGACTTTCGGAAGATCCCTACATCTACATCGGCGGAATGCTTCCCCTCGCACGCGTCTACCAGTTCGACCCGTTCGTGGGCGTCGAGCCGGAGGCGCGAAAGAACGTCGTGGGCGGGCAGTGCTGCAACTGGACCTCGCATACGTGGAACCGCTTCGACATGGAGTGGAAACTCTGGCCGCGCGGATTTGCGATGGCCGAGGTTCTGTGGACCTATCCCGATCCAGCCAAACGCAACTTCGCCGAGTTTGCGAAACGCGCGGCGGAGTACCGTCGCCGCCTCATCCGCTCCCACATCAACTGTGCCCCGTTGAAATAAGCCTGCCCGCGCCGCCCAGACACGGAGGCATTTGTGGCTGTTCACCGGTTCTCTTTCTTTGCTCCCGCCTCGTTACGGCGTTTCTCCAGTTCGTCCAGTTTCGCGGTGTAGCCCGCCGCCCGTGCTCGCACGGGAATGTACATGAGAATAACGTGGATATTGTTCACAAATGGCAAGTGTCCCCGATATTTGTATTGGCGGGGGCTGATTGACTGGCGTAGCCATTCGTGATCTCACGTTCGGCATGAAAGCGTAACCGAGGAAGGACGCAAAATGAAGTTACGCCAGTCAATCAGCACCCAGTAAAAAATTGTGCCGCCCCCATCGGCACGGTGTTCGTAAGCTGCGCTTGTATTGTTCGTGTACACGATATCGGTTATCTGTAGAGAAAACGCCGTCAGCCGTAGGATCCGGTTCGCGTTCGCGAACTTGTGCTCGTTCTTCGTGCAAGACATCATGTTGGAATCCGAGTCCTCCTTCCCTATGACCAACACGTTAACGGGGTAGCCGTCCGTCTGCCTCGAGACGAGCCCCGTCAGCCACACCGAAAGCGTGGCCACACCCGTCGCCACGCCTGTGAAGGAGACGTCCCGGACAACGATCGTCCATGGAGAGACGGCGGCAGGGTTTGCGAGAAGCGTCGCGGCGATCAGGGTGAAAATCGGATGGTGAATGGGGTTTGCATCGGAACAGGCTCGTGCGCAATCCGTTCACGTCAATTTCGCCACCAGCATTGTACCCCCGCCCCGCATGTCAAACCACAAAAAATCATGAAGCCAGAGAGTGCATCTGTTTCATTCGTCGCAGCCAACAACGCAAACAACTTGAAAACCCAAAATCGACACACATCTTCTCACATTACCGACGATGTAGATGCATCGGTTTTTAACAGGATTGACGGGGTATGGGTATTCGGGTATACTTCACCCCATGAATTTCAGAACACGTACCATTTTTGGGTTGTTGTCCTTTCTTACCATCACCGTGTCGGCAGACCGTGTGTCGAAACATACGTCCGGTTCGGACACGGCACCTGAATTTCTGGCCGGAGGCACGATAAAACGGACGACGGCCTCCTTCGCACCGTTGCGGACACGCCCCGTCCAGCAGGGAGAATTCCAGGTCGATCTCGTTGTCATCACCTTCCCCGACTGTAAAATGCCCGAATCGATCGACTACGTGCGAGAAGGACTTTCGCGCGTGAAGGGCGGCACGATCGAGGATTACTACAAGGACTACTCCCAAGGCATCACCTGGCCCGTCCTGGCCGCCTATCCCACCATTTACACGGCCCCGCATCCGCTCGGTTACTATTGCCGCTGGGATTTCTTCGCAAACCCGCTTGGTTACAAAGGCGACGAAGGCGGCGCACGGGCGCACAAGTTGTGCGAGGATGCGTTGCGTACCGTCCGGGCAGCCAATCCCCGTTTCAAGAAAGGCACGTACACCTGCTACGTCTACTGTCCGAAGTTGACGAAGGATTCCGAGGTCCTCGAACGCCTGATCCGGCCCCACTATCCGGCAAAGCCGTCACCCGTCCAACTTGAGGCGGGTGTCAAGGACAAGATGTCGTATTACAACCCGCCTATCCGCTGGCGCGACCCGCTCTGGCCGAACTCGAAACCGCAGGTTCACTACCCCGCCGACGGGGGGACGCTCGTCCATGAACTCGGACACTGCCTCGGTTCGCCCGACTTCTACCACGCTTCCGAGGAACACGACGGCGTGTCGGGCACCCCCTGCCTGCCCTGGTCCTACGGACCGACAGGTCCCGCGTACTGCCGCGTCATCCACCACGCCTTCGTCCCCGCGACCGCTTACCCGAAAATCACCTCGCCGGGCGATGTCACGCTCAGCCCGCGTTCCGCCCAGTTCCCGACAACGAAGAAGACGGACTTCCCTCCGCTCGGCGTCTTCGTGCCGTCCAGCCATCCGAACTACCTTTTCTGTATCGAATACTGCCACAATGAAAAACCGCCCGTCGGTCATTCCGAAGCGGAAGGCCTGCTCATCCACGCCATCAACGTGACGCTCAGTTCCCCGATGATGGGGCCGCCCGACCTCTGCTACACGTACCGGGCGGACGATCCAGACCACAAGGGAAACGGCAAGGGCGGCGCCTTTCTACAGCCGGGCGACACGTTCGACGCGAAGAGCGATCCGGCGGCCGTCCTCCCGAACCTGCTCCCCGCCGGAATCGCAATCACAGACATCCGGTGCAACGAAAACGGTACCTGCACTTTCAAGCTCGATTTTCCGCCGACCAAATTCTCCAAGCAGGAGCTCGACTACTCCCTCCTGCCGCAGACGAAGATCATCCGCCTTTCAAACGCCCTCCCCACCTCTTTCCGCGCGGAAATGGACGTACTCTACCGGGGAGAACCGTTGCTGACGGAATACGGGTTCTGTTACGGGCTGCGGAAAGACCCCACGGAAAAGACGGGAAAACTTTTCCCGCTCCACCATCGCGACCGGTATGACGCGCGATTGATCGACCTTAAGCCCGGCTCGATGTACTACGTCCGCGCCTACGCGCGCAATGCGAACGGAATCCGTTACAGCAGTACCCAACGTGCGATCACCCTGCCCTTCGACACCCCAGACCGGCGTTTCTCCGCGACCCTCTTCTCGGAGTCGGACCATCTACTCTCCAACTGGTACTACCAGAAATGGTACTTCGGCACACATAACGACAACATCATCAACTCGGCGAACCCGCTCTTCGCGTTCATGGCGCTCGCGAACTACTACCGTGTCCTTCCCGGAGGCAGTCTCTCCGCCGGACGCAGGACACCCAGCCACGGGATTGACCTGACGCGTGTCCATTCGTATCCCTCCGACTCGCGTCCGAAATTCCGTCTCGCGGAAACGGAGAAACTCCGTAACGCCGTCCGCCAAATCCTCGCGAATGCCGGATTGTCCCAGGACGATTTCATCCCGAAAGAGGGCGACGAGAATGGAAAGAAAGGAAAGAAAAAAAGAGTCTCGGTGGTGCAATCGTCCTCGCACACCCGGCGCGGTCCCTTCGACGAATTGACTCCTTGGGTCAAGAAATGCGCGACGGCACTCAACATCAAGACGCCGGAGAAGACCTTCTTCGTCTGTCGCGAGGAGGAAGACCTCCTCAAGCTCGCACCCGAAATCCGCCGCTGGATCCTCCTCTCGCAGCCCGTCATCGTTGTCCGCGAAAACTTCCCCATGTCCGACGAAATTTCCGAACGCTGGCCGCTCGACATCGCCTTCATCGACGGGCTTGGTGAAGACGCCGAATCCTTCCACGTCGTATTCCCCGGCGGCAGCGACCGGGGAACGCACAGAAAGAACGGCGAGATGCGCCTCGAGAAACTTCTCGATCGAACGACGAAAGCCATTGTGATGTTCTACCGTCCGGGACCGCCCATGCCGCCCGTCCGTTTAACGCAGAGCGCGTCGGCATTCTAAACGGGACACGGAAAAATCACCAATGACGAACCGCACTGCCATCCCATCGCAGGATAATTTGTTCGTTCCGTACTCGCCGCACTAACGGAAGTCATGACGACGGCTTTCGCATCGTCTGTATCCTTCGTAGTTCTGGCAAATGTATTATCGGGCAAGGGTCACCTCAAACGAGGCCGAGTCGAACTTGCCGGAGAGCCTGACGGCGATGCCCTTCTCCATGAGCGTGCGGCCGGAGACCGGCGCCTTCGGTAGCTCGGCGTGGAGCTTCGCGTCTCGGTTGATTTCGGTCACGACGTACTTCGCGTCGGGGTCAAGCCCGCGCAGACACAGCGTCTCCTCCACGAGGATGTCCTTATCGAGTCCAAGCGCGAACAGCGCCGCGCCGCTCTTGTCTTCGCTCGCGAACATGAGCGCGGACATCCTTCCGCCGTACGGCGAGACGAGGCGGTAGAGGTCGCCGCGCTGGACGATCGGGCGGATGCGCTTGTAGTCGGCCACGGCGGCCTTCGCGAACGCGACATCCTCCTGCGAGAGGTTCTTCGGATGCAGCTCGAAGCCCATGCGTCCGGTCCATCGCCACGTCGAAGCGGTACTTCATCGACGACCCGCGCCGCGTCACGTGGCAGGCCATCGCGCTCGCGGGGTAGAACTGCGACGCGCCCCACTGGATGAACACGCGGCGGAACGGGTCGGTGTTGTCGCTCGCCCAGAACTCGTCCGCGTAGCGCAGGAAACCGAAGTCCATGTGCCCGCCGCCGGAGGCGCAGGCCTGCACCATGATGTGCGGACGCTTCGCCTGGAGTTTCGCGAGCAGGTCGTAAAGGCCGATCGTGTAGTCGTACCAGAGGTTCGGCTGGCGGTCGGGCTTGAGGTACGTCGAGCCGGGATTGACGATGTTCTGGTTGCTGTCCCACTTGACGTAGGCAAGCGTGGGCACCTGCGCGTACACGGCGTCGAGCTGGTTGAAGATGTTCTCGCGCACCGCCGGGTTCGTGTAGTCGAGCACCACCTGCGAACCGCCGCGCCCAAGGAGGAGCGAGCGGTTCTGCTCGCGCAGGATCCAGTCGGGATGCGCCTCGGCGAGCCAGCTCTTCACGTTGCACATCTCCGGCTCCACCCAGAGGCCGAACTTGAGACCGCGCTTGGCGGCCTCGTCCGCGAGCCAGGCAAGACCGTGCGGCAACTTCTCGGGGTTCACCACCCAGTCACCGAGGCCGGTCTTGTCGCGGTTCTTGTCGTCGCGGGCGTACTTGCCATTCCCGAACCAGCCGTCGTCGAGGACGAGCATCTCGCCGCCCATCTCCTTCACGCCGTCCATCATGTCGGTGAGCGTCTTCTCCGTGAAGCTGAAGTACGAGCCTTCCCACGTGTTGAGCAAAACGGGGTGCAGCACGTCACCGTGCGGCATCAAGTGGCGACGTGCCCAACGGTGGTACTGGCGCGACACCTCGCCCTTGCCCTTCTCGGACCACACGAGGATCGCCCGCGGCGTGGTGAAAGTCTTGCCGGGGTCGAGGACGTACGGTCCCGTCTCCATGTCGATTCCGGCAAAGACGTCCGTCTCGCGCCCGTTCCAGCTGCGCCGCACGCGCTTCTCGGTGGTGCCGGTCCACTCCAGCGCCACGCCGAGTACCTTGCCGTGCTCCTCGTCCACGTCGTCCCCGAAACTCACCATCATCGCGGCGTTCGACTCCCAGGCGTCGCGTGTACCCGCAAGCGACCGGTACTGCGCAATCTGCCCGTTCGCGACGGTCGCCTCCGTGACGTTCCCCTCGAGTGCCCACACGCCCGTGAGCGTGAGCACTTTCACGACGTCGGCCTTGCAATCAACCCGCGAGGCGAAGCTGTCGGCGCGGAGCAGCCGTACCGGGCCCGGCTCCTCGTGGCACAGCTCGTACCAGGTCTCGACGGCGTCGCAGTCGTTCCACGTCCGCACGTAGCGCGTGATGTACACGGGATAGTGCTCGTCCTGCAGTTTCACCGTCACGATGCGTCCACCCTCGACGGCAGACTCCGTCCGGCCCGTCTCCTTCAGACGAAGCGTCACCGCCCCGTCGGCATGGATCATCTGAAGCCCCGAATGTTTTACAATCTCTCTCTGCGCACTCGGCACTACCTGTCCGAAGGAGAGTAACCACGCCATTGCAATATCAAAACCTGTCATGTTCCTAACCCCGTTTCCAGCCTCCGTCCATCGTCGGTGCCACCACAGACCGCAATGACCTGCTGACCACACCGTCATGCCTCTGCACACAGAAGCCGCCTTTAGTTTAGCAAAACAACACGATTTGAGAAAGAGGGAAAATCGGGACGCTGGACGCCTCCGGGTTAGTTTCGTCGCAGATCCGTCCAGTCATAGTCGAGAAGCGCGCCGTTGACAACGTTCGCGAACGGAATGAACGTCCCCTTCCGCACGGAATCCGCCCAGCTCGGCGGCGTGTGACAGCAAGAGATGCTCGCGAAGAGATCGCGCCGCGCGGCGTAGGCGTGGGCTGCTGCAAGGGCGGCGTTTCCATGGGCGACGATTTCCGTCTTGAGCCCCAGACGGCGCATCTGCGCGTCAGCAAGCGCAATCATCTCTTCCGCGCGAACGCCGACCATCGACTTGCCGAGCATGTAGAGCATCATCGCGGGCACTTCGTCCGGCGTGTCGCTGCCCTGCCATGTCTTCCGGTACATCGCGCCCGTCTCGCCAATGCCGGCGAGGTCGGCGACGGTTATCGCCTTGCCCTCGGCGAGCGTCTGCGTCACGCGCATCCTGTGGATTCCCCTGTCCGCGCGGTCGTCAACTACCAGCACCGCGCCCTTCGCCGCGCCTTTCGGCAAAAACGTCACGACCGGGACCTTCTGTCCGTCGCTGAAGGAATAGACTTCGCGTAGGATCGTAAAGCCGTCCGGGAGACGCTGCGGCGCGGCGACCTCCTTGACGGAGACGCCGATGCGGTCGAGCGACCTGATTCCCGCGCGCTTGACAACAGCCGCCGCGACGCCCGAGGACACGCGCCCTCCCCGTCTGTTCTCTGCCGCCGCAAGGTCGTCCTTCAGGTAGTCGAAGACACTCTTGAAGCCCGGCAGCCGGTCGACGCGTCCTTGCGGCGTGACGTTGCACGCCTTACCGTCGAGCCCGTGATCCACCTTCGCGAGGTCGAAGCCGTCATCCAGTTTCCGCACGGCCGCAACGTCGATTTCGGGAACCGTCTCGTCGCCGGCGAGCCAGCGGCGCATCCACTGGATCGTCGACGCGCGAAGCGACTCCTTCCAGCCGTGCCGTCCCGCGACATCCGTCATGCCGTAGCGCCGCGCGTCGAGTCCGCAATTACGCACAACGTCCTGCACGACCGCGTACGTCTCACGCGAACCTGCGATCGGGAAGTAGTCCGAATGGCAGCAGTGTATCCTTACGGCATTTGCGCCCATAAGAACGTAGCCCGCGTGGTTGAGTCCGAACGACAGCTGTCCGAAGACGTTCTGCTCGGCATCCCCGATCTGCGAGATGTTCTTGCCCGACGTGCTCGGAACGACCGTGCGCAGCGAACTGATGTAGCACACCGGACACGCCGCAACAATGCGCGGATCAAGCACCTCCAGAAGCGCCGTCATCGTGCCGCCGCCGGAATTGCCCATGCACCCCACGCCGCCTTTCATCACGTCGTCGCGAGAAAGAAGATAGTCGATCGCCCGCATCCCGTCGCGGATGCGCTGGCGCGCCATGCTCTGTCCGAGGAGCGCGGCAAGCGCCCCGTAGCGGTTGTGCTGGGAGCAGGCGTCGTGTCCGTTGCCCACCGACCGCTCGCCCTGCGCGAACGGGTCGTAGACGAGGGCCGCGAACCCGGCGAGTGCGCCCATCACGCCCGCGCGTTGGTAGGCGCCATACCCCTTGCCATTGGCAGAATGTCCGCTTGGGATGAGGATGCCGCGATACGGCGGCTTGAACTTCGCCTCGTCGGGCAGGAACACAAGCCCCGTCACATAGACTCCGGGGCGGCTCTCGAAGATGACCTTCTCGACGCGGTAGCCGTCACGGACAACGCGATCCACCACCTTCGCGTTGAGCGGCGTGCGCTCGAAGTCGACACCGCCCACGGCCTCGGACATCTTGGCGCGCAGATCCTGACGGCGGGCGTCGTACGCCTCACGGCTCTTCAGCGTGCGCCAGGCGTCGTCAGCAGCCTTGTCCGCCGCCGCGAACTCGGCAAGCACCGCTTTGTACGCGAGGAATTGATCGGCGTCCGGCAGCAGACGCTTCCTGAGTGCGGCGGTCATTTCGCTCCGCGAACAATCCTCCATGTAGAACTCGGGCCGCGCGTCGGGCGTGGCCGTCTCGACCTTTACGTTCTCGAAGCGGACGTCATCCGCATGACGCACGTAAAATCCGTAGGCGGGCAGAGCCATCCTGTTGAACATGAACGCCTCGGGGTATGCGCCGTCCTTTTCCGGTACGGACGCCTTGGCCTCGGCCTCCGTGCCGCCGCCGGGGACCGTAAGCGAGATGTTGCGCAGGGTGATGTTGCGCGGACGACGGGGGCTCGCCCCGCCTTTCGCCGGAACGCCCGTAATGGACGACGCGATGCGCCCGTCCGCCGAACCTTTCACGTTCTCAATGAGGACGTTGCGCAGGTACGTGTTCACCTTGCCGCCCTTCGGTTCGTGTCGGTGATGGTGCCGGATGAAGATGGGCGTCATGTAGCCCTCCATCGTGATGTTGCGGATCGTCACGTTCTCCATGCGTCCGCCGTCGACCACCTCCAGCGCAAGCCCGGCGATGCCGCAGTAGCGGTTCGTGACGCCCGGCATCGCCTTGCGCCAGTCCCAACGCCACGCGCCGGGCGAACGGCGCAGCTCGCAGTTCTCGATGGTGATGTCGCGGAAGTCGCAGTAGCTGCCCGTGCCGAACTTGATTGCGTTGCAGATCGACCCCATGCGGCAATTCCGCACCACGACGTTCGTGACGGGGAACGTCTTGTCGCTCTCCGCCTTGAAGCAGAACGAGTCGTCGTCCGCGTAGAAGTCGCAGTCCTCCACCGTCACGTTGCACGACTCGATATCGAGCCCGTCGTTCATCCGGTTGCAGTAGTTGAAGCAGCTCGTGCCCTTCACCGTCACACCGTCACAGTTCCGCAGGTGACACGCCCACGAACCGGGATTGGTGTAGTGGAACCCCTCCAGACGCACATTGCGGCACCGCGAGAAACGCATCAGGAGAGGCAGCGTCTTCGGCTGATCCTCTCCGCGCAGCTTGGCCGTCTCCCGAAAGCCGCCACCGCGTCCGTCGATTGTGCCCTTCCCGACGATCGCGACGTTCGTCGCGTGGCCCGCGTAGATGAACACGGGGCACTCGCCCCGCGTCGCGTAGTCGGCGATGTTGGTGCTGGCGAGAATCGTCGCGCCGTCCGCAAGTTGCAGCGTGACGTTGCTCTTCAACTCGAACGGCTTCACTTCGTGATCGCCCGTCTCCACGCGCACCACGCCCCCGCCCTTCGCCGCCGCCGCGTCGATCTGCGGCTGCAGGTCCAGCATCGCGCCCGCCGCAACGGACGAGCCAAACACGAAGGCGATTTTTACTATCATTTTTTTCATTTTACTCTGCTCCTTACTTCAACCGATCTTCTGCCCCACGGTGTGTCTGCCTTGCGTCGAGTCCAGTCCAGCAAAAGATCGCGGTGTCGCCAGGATCGAGCCAGAAGGTGTCCGCGTATGCGTCAGCCGGAACGAGGGAACCGTCCCGGCGTACGAGTTCCGTCCCCGGTGCAAACGTCGCCGTGAACGACATGTCGTCGTTCGGATCGCGATTGACCACCATGAAATATTCCCGCTCTCCGTTCCTCAACAGCGAGACGACCGCCGTCGTTCCCTTCGGCGCGGAAAATGACTTGGCGAACGGCGGCAGTACCTTGGCATCGAACCGCCTCGTGCCGAGCGGGATGTCGAGCCCCGTGTGCCACACGCCCTGCACCTTCGCCCCAAGAAACACATAGGCACGGGCCTGTATCTCTTGGTTCATCTCACGGACAAGTTCGAACAAGGGGCTTCGCTTCCCGCCTGACGCAATAGGAGCCCGGTCCGGGCTGCCCATGTGGTAACGGAAGTATTGCAACATTTGTGCGCCATACGCGAGGTTGGAGTACATCTGGAGGCGCAGATGTTCCCGCGTGGGGACGGGGTAGTTGTTGGCCGGATAGTGCCGGTGCGCGGTGGCGAGGGCAAACGTGCACAGCGGAATTTTCCTCTCTCTCGCGAACGCGCTTGCAATCTCAAGCGTCTCATACCAACGCTCGCCCAGAAACACGCGCGTTCCGTGCAGACGAAGGTCGGCGTTCTCGATCGGTTTCAACGAAAGGATCGGATAGACATCGAAACTAAGCATCTTGAGCGGCACGATGGCGAAGAGACGATTCAGGTACTCGCCATACGTGTTACACCCCGAATTCCTCCGCATCCGCTCCGCGTCCCTGCGGGTTCCGGGATCGTAGCTCGATCCGAAGAGGTTCACGTAGCAGGGATGGGCGGGATCGAGAGCCTCGTAGCGGGCCACGCAGTCGCGGATGCGCTCGGCTGCGGAGATGTGGGGTTCGTCCGTGACGTAGTAGTATTCAAGCGCAGGGGAGTCCTTCACGGCAGAGACAAACGCCTCCGCCTCGTCCGTCATGCGTTTGATTCCGTTGACGCCGTGGGCTACGAAGCCAATGATGAGCTTGACGCCTGCTTTCTCCGCCTCCGCGAGAAGGCGCTTCGCCTCGGACGGCGATTTGCACCACTGCGTGAGATGCGTGAATCCGGCATCCTTCGCCTCTCGATAACGTTCGGCGCTGGCCATCTGTAGCGGAAGCCCTGACCAGCCGACGATGGGGATCTTCGCATCCGACGGACATCCCGCCCACGCACCAAACGCGACGAATCCTACCATAACGAGCGCAATAAGACACATTTTACCTACTCCCTTTTTCGAATAACCGTCCGGTACAAGGCGAAAACCTACGTTCGTTCCCGACTCAATCGGCGGACGTAGAAGCTGTAGGCGGAACGTAACCTTCCAGTTTCATGAATGACGGGTCGAGCTTGACGTTCTCCTTGCCCTTCACGTTGCAGTTCCGGAACACGACGTTCACCGCACGCGTCTCCTGTTTGCCGACACAAGGAATGCCCGACGAAGTGCGTCATGCCGCGGGGCACCACCGAACCGTCTTCCGGTCCACGCAGTACGGCCCCCTTCTCGAGCTTGAGGTGCACGCCGGGCTTGAAGAAGAGCGACGACGTGTTCCACGCACCGGAACCGAACACGAGCACGCCGCCTTCGGCGGCAATTGTATCGATCGCCCGCTGCAGTATCGCCGTCTGCATCTCCTCCTTGTCCGGCTTTGCGCCGAACTCCTCGGTACGCCGCAGACGTCCCAGACGGGTTTCATCGACCGGCGAACGATCTGCAAACCAGACGTCCATCTTCGATCCGTCCGGCCAAACATCGGCAGAAGCCACAAACGAGGCCATAACCGCAATCGCGGCGAAACGAATCCGTCTTTTCATTTGACATCTCCCTTGAGGTCGAATTTGTATTCCCTTTCCCATCAAAACCAACCGTGAAATTTTATTCCCCCCTTGTGTATCTTGTCAACCTGTTTTGTCCTTTTCGTAGACCTTTGGGTTTGGTATACTTCGCGCTGGTTTATGTCTGGGGAGAATGTAATGACTACGAAAAAACGTGTTGTGCTTGTCGGAACGTACAAAGGTGGCCGGATGACGTGCCGGCTCGGCCGGTACAATGATCCGATAACGGATGCGTGTTTCCATGTGGCAGAAGCCGAAGGGTCGCGTCCGCTCAAGCGGCGCAGTAATGGCGAACGCAGCGGCAGTGGTTCAATGTAGAATGGAAAGCTGATTAAAGGAAGACTGCCATGAGATACCTCTTTGGACCGGTCCCTTCGCGGCGTTACGGACGTTCGCTGGGGGTGGACTTGACTGTCCCGAAAACCTGTACCCTGAACTGCAGGTTCTGCCAGCTCGGACCGACACGTGAAACCACCGTCAAGCGCACCGACACACCGCCGATCGCGGCAATCCTCTCCGAACTGCGTGACTGGACTGCCGCCGGCGGCGAGGCCGATTTCGTCACGGCCTCCGGTTCAGGGGAGCCGACCCTCCACCGCCAGTTCGGCGAAGTCTTCCGCTGGACGCGGGGCGAGACGCCGTTCTCGACGCTCCTTCTCTCCAACGGGACGCTCTTCGACCGCCCCGAAGTCCGGACGGATGCCGCGCTCGCCGATGTCGTCAAGGTCTCGCTCCATGCGTGGGACCAGACCTCGTTCGAGGCAGTCAACCGCCCCCACCCTTCGCTCCGTTTCGACGTTATTCTCGACGGTTACCGCGCTTTCCGGCAGATGTTCGCGGGACGCCTCGACGTGGAGGTATTCGTCATTCCCGGCATAAATGACGCGACCTGGCAGATGGAACGCATCGCGGCGCTCGTACAGGATTTCGCGCCTGACAGCATTACCTTGAATACCGCCGTCCGGCCGCCGGCGGACGGTTCCGTCCTTCCCTGCCCACGCGAACGCCTACTTGAACTGGCGAATCTTTTCGACGGCAAAGCGCACGTCAGCGGGAACGAGTCGAAATCCGTCAAAGGGAAAACCTTGTCGGCGGAGGAACTGGCGGAGCTTGTGGAACGACACCCCCTCTCGCTCGCCGCCCTGGCCGCGCAGTCCGGCTGTACAGAATCAGAAATCCGCGCCCGCCTCGCACCGTTTTGCGCCGACGGACGTATCCGCCTGTTTGAAAACGGCGGACGTGTTTTCGCGGGACCGAACGAGACTTGCCGATAAGGGAAAAGGTGCTAGGACATCTTATCCTCATGTACATTCCCGTGCAAGGCGCGGGCGACAGGCTTGTCGATCACATGGCCGGTTAAACGCGGGCGGTTGAGCGCCCCCTCCGAGTGAGCCGCCGAGCAACGACATCCGCTCGTGGACACGACGGAGTGCGGTCTTCCCTTCTCTACGCTTCTCCGTTAGAAAGCATCCTACTACAGGATGGTGGTACCACGCTTTACGACCTCCTTTCCCCGAGTCACTCACTCCCCTTCTTTGAAACGACAGAGGGCAAGCGATCCCCCAGCACCCCCATCATCACCTTCAACACAAGGGGGTTGGGGTGGAGTTGCGGATTCGACTCGAGGAAAAACTGGTGATCCGCCGGATTCTGGTTCATCCGGCAATTGAACTGCCAATCAAACGCCTGGCCGACGGCGGCACTACGTGAAATTCCCTCCGTGCATTGGACGATAAGCGGGAGGGAGTCGTCGGCAACGAACTGTATGATCGCCTCGGCGTGCCACCGCTCGAAAAGAATCGGCAACGCCTCCCGGTTTTCACACCCTTCCTCCAGGGACGTATAATCGTCGAACCGGTAACAACGAACGTTCGGATGCGGCAATAACCCCGGCGGGAAAGGTGGTCGCCGGTCCCAACCGAACGAAGACTGGATCGACACAATCCGGTTCTCCGCGAACAACGCCGACAATGCCTCTCGCTTTTTCACCTCAAACCAACGTCTGCCCACAACCTTGATTTTCATGACTGATTCTTTCCGTCCTTAGACGCCTTGAAGTCTACCAGCCTCCATGGGTCGGCGCAACAAAAAGCGTTTTTTAGAAATTCAAGATTTTCTTGATTTCCTGCATCTTCTCCGCTATAGTCCCGTACACACAGAAAACGAAGGAACAAGGGAGGACTGTCATGTCGAAATTTGTAATCCAGGGAGGACGTCCCATCAGCGGGGTACACCGGACACCCGGCAACAAAAACGCGGCATTGCCGATGCTGGCGGCCTGCCTGCTTACGTCCGACCCCGTGACGCTCCGCAACCTGCCGTTGATCGCCGATGTCATGACGATGCTACACTTGCTCGAAGGTTTAGGAGCAGACGTGCATCTTGACAAGGATGCACACACGGTCACAGTCTGCGCGAAACAAATCCATTCCACCTGCCTAGACCAGGAACTCTGCGGAAAAGTGCGCGCCTCCATCCTTTTCGCGGGACCGCTTCTCGGACGTTACGGGAGCGCCACGCTTTACCCGCCGGGTGGGGACGTGATCGGGCGTCGGCGTATCGACACGCATATCGACGGATTTCAGTCGCTCGGAACGTTCGTCGAAACGAACGGCGTCTACGCCTTTCACGCCCCGCACGGACTCACCGGCCGCCGCATCCTCCTGGACGAGGCGAGCGTGACCGCGACGGAAAACCTCCTGATGGCCGCCGCTCTCGCGAAGGGGACGACGGTGCTGTACAACACCGCCTGCGAGCCCCATGTCCAGGATCTCGGCAATATGTTGAACGCCATGGGGGCGCACATCGAGGGTCTAGGCACGAACCTCGTCACCGTCGAAGGCGTCGATTCTCTGCACGGCACAACGTTCGACATCGGCCCGGACTACATCGACGCGGGCAGTTACCTCGTCGCCGCGCTCGTCACCAACGGCGAACTTACGGTGGAGGGGGTCTCCCCCGCCGATTTCGCCGTCCTGGAAAAACCCTTCCGCCGTTTCGGCGCCCGGTGGACGCTCGACGAGGCGAAACGTTCCATCCACGTCCCCTTTTGGCAGCTTTTGGCGACATCGTACGACTTCGGCGACGCGATCCCGAAAATCGAGGACGGGACGTGGCCGCAGTTTCCCTCGGACCTGCTGAGCGTGTTGATCGTCCTCGCGACGCAGGTGCAGGGCACCACGCTCTTTTTCGAAAAGATGTTCGAGAGCCGCCTTTACTTCGTGGACCACCTCATCGGGATGGGCGCACGGATCGTCCAGTGCGACCCTCATCGCGTCGTCGTGACCGGACCCACGAAGTTGAACGGTTCCCGCGTCGCCAGCCCTGACATCCGCGCCGGCATGACCCTCCTAATCGCGGCGCTCTGCGCGAAGGGCGAAACCGTGATCCTCAACGCGGACAGTATCGACCGCGGGTACGAGGCGATCGACACGGAACTCCGTCGGCTCGGCGCAGCCATCGAACGGGAGACGGACGGATGATCTCGCCGGAAACCATCGAAAAGATCAAAGAACTGATGGCTCGGGCGAGCGTATTCGAAGAAGACCTTGACGAATCGTTCATTCTGGGGGCGGGTCCCGGCGGGCAGAAGATCAACAAGACCTCCTCGACCGTCCGCCTCTTCCACGCCCCGAGCGGCCTCTCCGTGCGATACGGGCAAACCCGTTCCCGCGAGGCCAACCGCTGGCTCGCCCGGCGCGAACTTGCGGAACGCATCCTTGAAAAGGAACATATCGAAAAGTCCGAACGCCGCAAGGAACAGGAGAAAATCCGTCGCCAGAAACGCCGCCGTTCGCGCCGCCAGAAGGCGAAAATCCTGGAAGAGAAACACCGGCAGAGCGAGAAGAAGGCGGCACGAAAGCCGGTTGATCCGGAATAGCTTCAGCGCTTACCTATAAGTTCGATTGGCGACAACCGAAACAACTTGTAAAGACAACATCCTTCTTTCGCCGCGCAACGGCGCGGCGTTTTCATAACCGCGCATGGTTGTGCGCGGAAGAACCAAACGGTGTTTTCAAGTTGTCCATATTGTTTTCAGAAACTTACCCTCACGTACATTCCCGCGCGCAGCGCGGGCGGCGGGCTTGGGAAAGCCGACAGGGGATCACATTTATCCAAACCGGGTGGAACAAGGGATTCCCAAAGAAGGACGAGAGACGCTTATGAGAAACAGGTGAGACGAACAATCGTCACGGGACGCCGAAGAGGATGAAACGGCTTTCATAGGCGTCCATCGGGAGGCGTATCTGGAGGGAGCCGTCGCGCAGGAAGGTGTAGTCTTGAGGACGGGAGAATTCGCCTTTGATCGGATCGGCGAGTATGGGCGGACGGTGTTTCGCGTCGCGCAGGGTGAGATTGACGTCGAATCCGTAGGGTGCCGGGTTTGCCAGAAAATAGAGATCCATCGCTTGCGCCATAGGCTTGCGCCCTTGTACACGTTCGCGCCGGTGGCAGAACCGGAGGGGGTAGACGCGTCCCGTGGCATCTGCATACCAGCGGACATCCGGCTTCGGGCACGACGGCCAGAAAGAAACGGCGATACCGGCCCGTCGGCATTTCGCGATGAGTTGGACGGAGGCGGCCTGGTTGGTGACGTCCGGCGCAACCACGATCTGCTCGTAACTGCGTTCGGAGGCAAACGTCACACGACCGCGTTCCAGCAGGGCGTGCGCAAGCATCGCCCGGTCTGCCGTGTCGAAACTATGTTCTTCCGGCCATGCGCCACTTTCCAACGCCCCCGGCCAGAAGAGAAAATCGGCGACGGGATCTCCCTGTCGCAGGAAATGCGAACAACGTTGCAGGTATTTACATCCTTCCCGCAATTCGCGGAACCGCCGGTCGTCACTGGGCAACCCGCCTTCGTAATCCAGCACGACCCGCGTCGCGCCGGCAGTGAGCAGTTCATCTGCGTAGGGTTTCCAGCCAAACGGGAGGTGGACGCCGCCGGGGACGTCGGCGGGGGTCGCGGACAGTCGGAGGATGCCCCAGATCTGTTCTCGCCAGAAAGTGTGTGCGCCGCCCGCCGCACGACGGTTAAACATTGACCGGATCGCCGCTTTGCGGAGAATGTCTTCGGACAGATCCGAATCCTCGTCGAAGGGGTAAGGGACGGGATGCAGGGTGGAAGTTTCCAGCGCCGGGCGGTGAAAGTAGACGGCGGCTTCTTCCGGGGGGAGCGGAAGACGGAACACCGCCCCGCTGGCACGGAGCCCCGCTTCCTGAACGAGGTCGTTCACGATAGAGCACATCCCGACGGGAACGCGGTCGAAATGATACCCGACAAGGGAAGTCCCGTAGACGTTGCGCAAGTTCCTCTGGCTCTGGTAAAGGAGCTGGTTGACGTGGCGGGCGAAGATACCGGAGGAGACCTCTTTCCCGCCTGGCGCGGGAGAGTTTGGGAGCGAGAAATCGCGGAACGCGATGTCAAACCCGTATCTGGCCGCCTGAGTTGCGAGGGCAGACCAGTTTGTCCAGACGGAGGCGGTGGCGGCGGGGAGCGAGACGAGCACACCGCCGGCACCGGCGTTCTTCGCCCGGTCGAGCAACGTCGCGGCGCGATGGGCGTCCGATTCACGCCCGCCGTCTACTGCAAGGCAGGCGACTGGGCGCGAGACGTCGGCGGGCGGGTTCGCGAAGGACGCCTCGTCCCATTCCGCCAGGAGCGGGAGGATGAGAACGAAAAACGCGAAAAAGAAGTTCCGGATCATCGGCATCATGCCAAGGGAGTTACTGCAGGAGGGGTTTGATCGTCTGCCAGGATTCCGGCTCCTTGCGGGCGTGCGAAGGAACATCCCCCTCGTTGGATTCCCAGCTTGCCCATCCCCCGCCGAGGGCTTTGTAGAGTTTGATAAGGAATACGCCGATGTTCCCTTCGCTGATGGTTAAAGCCTCCTGAAGGGAGAGGAGCGAACGCTGGGCGTCCAGCACGTTGTTGAAGTCGCGCAACCCGTTCCGGTAGAGGTCCTGCGAAATGTTGACGGCGGCCTGGGCCGCTTCCACCGCCTTGCTAAGCGCTTCATAGCGGTGAAAACCCTGCCCGTAGGCGGTAAGGGCGTCGCGGATCTCCTTCTGCGCGTTCAGGAGGATCAGTTCGTATTCCGCCGCAGCCGCGTCGTAAAGTGCGTTCTGGATCTCGATACCCGCCCGGACGGAATTGCCGCTGAAGATTTTCCAGCTAAAAGAGGGACCGAAGTTCCAGAAGAGGCTGTCGGCTTTGAAGAACTTCGAGGACTCGATGGATTCCAGCCCGATAGACCCGTTCAGGAAGAAACGCGGGTAGAGATCCGCCTTCGCGACGCCGATGCGCGCGCATTGCGCGGCGAGACTGCGTTCCGCCTTTCGGACGTCGGGGCGGCGGCGCAGGAGTTCCGCGTCGATGCCGACCAGTTTGCGCGGTTCAATCAGCGGGTGGGACTTCGCACCCCGCAACATCTGGTGCAGCGCGCCCGGCTCGCGCCCTGTCAGGATGGCGAGGGAGTTGATGTACGCCTCTTCTTCCACCAGTAGGACCGGGATGGTGGCGCGGGTCGTTTCCACGTTGTACTTCGCCTGTTGTACGGCAAGATCGTCACCGATCCCCGCCTTGTTCCGCGAAGCGAGGATGTCCAGCGTCTCCTGCTGGACTTTGAGGTTGTCGCGGGCTACCTGGAGCCGGTCCTGCACGGTACGCAGCTCGATGTAGTCGGCTGCGACTTCCGCCGCGAGCGAGACCCAGACCTGATCGACTCCCGCGACTTCCGCCTCAAGGTCGCGCTCGGCGGCTTCGACGCTGCGGCGCGTCCCGCCGAAAATGTCGATTTCCCACTTGGCGTCGAATTCGCCGAGAAAGTCGCCCTGCGTGACCCGCACCCCGGAACGCCCGTTCCCGCTGGTGCGGAAGCGGCTGTAGGAACCACCTAGGTCGAGCGTCGGTTCCCAGCGGCCGCGCGCGGCGGCGAGTTTCGCCCGCGACTGACGGACACGAGTGAGCGAGGCGCGTAGCGTCAGGTTGCTGCGGAACGCATCCTCGATCAAACCGGTCAGCTGGTCATCGTGGAAAACCGTCCACCAGGAGGCCAGCTCGTTCGTAGTAATCTCGGTGCGCTGGCTGGAAGTCGAGCGGACGAGCTTGTTCGAGACGGACGGAAGCCCGGCGTCCGGAAGGCCGTGCGCGGGGGCGCGTACTTCCGGAGCCTTGTAGTCGG
Source organism: Kiritimatiellia bacterium (assembly GCA_017962315.1). Lineage (GTDB taxonomy): Bacteria > Verrucomicrobiota > Kiritimatiellia > RFP12 > UBA1067 > RGIG8368. The sequence goes on along the minus strand of JAGCVN010000056.1, from coordinate 1,010 downwards.
GGCCGACAGACCAGCAGCCCGCCAATGCGAAAATCGCGATGGACAAGTAGAAAAACGGTTTCTTCATGCGTCCTCGTTTTTTTTCGTCCAGAGTTTTTCAATGTCGTAATATGCTCGCGCCTCTTCCGAAAAGACGTGAACGACGACCGTGATCGCGTCCAACACGACCCAGCCGCTGTCCGGCTCGCCGGAAATGCGAAGCCGCTCGGCGCCTTCTTCCGAGAGCGCACCCTCCGCTTCGCGTATCAACGCCTTCAAATGGGGAGCGGACGTGCCGGTCGCGACAACCGTCCAGTCCGTCACGTCGGAAATTCCCCGGACGTCGTATATGCGGACATTGTCCGCTTTCTTCGCGTCCAACGCTTCTGCGGCCGTCTTGGCCAGCGCTTCGTCTGTCTTATCCATTTTCGTTTCCTTTTTTTGTCACAAGAAGGAGGTAGTTTACCCGATACTTCCGCGTTTAGCAATATCTCATTCACACTATGGCAAAAAGTTGGTTCTTCGAAGTTTTTAGTGGAACGGGAATCAGCATTGTTCAAAAATCATCCTTGCCCACCCATACCAATGAAAGCAAACAAACGGATTTGCTCACGCCTAACGGCGTTCGCAAGGAGGAAGTGAGCCGCGTTAACGGAGGACAAATCCGTGTGCTAGAAGGAAATCGGGATTGTCGATTGCTGAACAATAAGGATTGAAGATCACGAACATTTCCACGGTTTTCTTTGAAGAACCAAAAAGTTCGATTTGCCTTTCTTTGGGCGCGGTGGGATCATAGACAGGTTCGTCACTCGCGGCCGACGCAAGATCGGCAGGGCGACGCTTGTCGATCAATTTACAAAACGTCTGTATGTCGGCTGGGACGTCTCGCTTCGCAAACAAAAGAATAGATGGATTTCACTACCATGCAACAGGGTTTCAAGAGTATGCGAAAGGATAGCGTTTTAGGCGGGATTTCAGCCCAAATCGCGGGTTCTGCGAAGTGTTTCTCAAGATGAGTGTGTTTATGCCAT
>JAGCVN010000055.1 GCA_017962315.1 Kiritimatiellia bacterium | reverse complement strand
GGCCCTTCGGGCCGCCCCTTCGGGGACGCTCCCGCCCCTTCCCCACCGGCTATGCCAGTGGTACGCCAGGCACCTCAATGACACCGAAAGACAGAGTCCTGTTTTGACAACTACAACAAGTCCTGTTTTGATTTCACCCCGACATGGTTCAAGATTTGTGCTTTCGACGGGGGACTGGATATGCTAAAATAAAGGACGAAAAGGCGTCGTGAATTCGAGTTCGATGCGGAGACGGGCGCACTAAGGAAGGAACATGGTGGGCGAACGATGGTGAAGAAACAAATGACAGTTGCCGCGATTGCGGCGGTGATGACGTTATCCGTTTCCGGTGCGGACGAACGTCGGACAAACGAATGTGTAGATGCGGGATGTGCGTCACGCCGGGATGGACAGGTGTGTACGGACGGGATGTGTCCGGAGCCGACGGCGCAGGGCGAGGCGACTCTTTCCGTCGTGTCGCCCGTTCCGGAAACGGCGATTGAGTCGATAGCCGCCGCGCCGCGCCTGACGACGTTGGACGGGAAGACGGTTGCGCTCGTTGGCGGAAGCTTCATGGCGAACGTTACGCATCCCGAGTTGAAACGCCTCATTCTCGCCGAATTTCCGACGGCGAAAGTCTATCTTTTAAGTGAAATCGGTTCTGCGGGGCCGTGGCCGCGTCCAGGCATCGTGCGGCGCGAAAAGGAGGCATTCCAGCGCAAATTGCGTGAGTTCGGAATCGAGGCGGTCGTTTCGGGCAACGGCGGGTGCGGTCTCTGTACACCGAAGGAAACGGGGTCGTGTATCGCCGCCGAGGTGCTCGGTATCCCCTCCGTGATGATCGCCGCGCCAGGATTCGTCAAACAGGCGAAGAGTGCGGCAGCCTCCGCCGGCTTGGCTCACCTCCGTGTCGCGGAATATCCCGGTGCTTTTGCAAGCCACACGCGGGAGGAATTGATCGAAAACACGCGAAAGGTCTTGTGGCCGCAGGTGAAGGCGGGGTTGACGGAAACCCTGTCGTCGGCAGGAACGTCCACCCGCGCTCACGCAGGGTACGTGGGGCTCCCCGTCCTCACGGGTACCTTCTCCGAAATACAACGTGTCTTCCTCGATTCCGGATGGACGGACGGGCTCCCGGTCATCCCGCCGACGGAAGCTGCGGTGGCGGAATTTCTGAAGTTCACCGATTTTGCCCCGGATCATTCGCTCGGCGCGATTCCGCCCGCTCTGCGTGAGGTAACGTTGAGGCACGTTGCGGCGAACGGCGTGATGGCGGGGTGTCCGCCCGAGTTCATGCCGTTTCTCGTTGCGTTCGTCGAGGCGATGAAGTCGGGGGATTTCCGGCGTCCGCTCGCTTCGACCCACGCATGGACGCCCTATTGCTGGTTGAACGGGCCGGTGGCGAGGCAAATCGGCTTCGATTGCGGGCAGGGGGAAATCAATGAGCCAAAGAATGCCGTCCTCGGACGCTTTCTGAACCTCGCCATGCTCAACCTTGGCGGTTACCGTGTGAAGGAAAACCGGATGGGGACATTCGGCTATCTGATGCCGTGGTGTCTCGTCGAGAACGAGGCGGCCGCACGAAAAGTCGGGTGGAAACCTTGGCATGTCCAGCAGGGATACGCTATCGACGATTCGACGTTGACGGCGGGATCCGCCATCAATTGGGGAAACAACCTCGTTCCGGCCACTGCGGACGGCGAAAGGATCAAGGATATGATCGCGTGGGATGCCGTCGAAAAGTCGCAGATGGCGGTTGCGAGCGGAATGCCCTGCACGTACCGCGTATTTCTGCTGACGGAGGGCGTCGCACGGGACCTCGCCCGGACTTATCCGACCAAGGACGCGCTCTGCCGCGCCGTGGAGGCCGCCGCGCGTATTCCGCTTGGATCGCGGACGTTCGCGAACTACTGGGGAAATCCCGGGAGCGCGTTCGATCCTTCAAGATATCCGCTTTCATGGCACAAACGGCGTATCGCCAGAAAAGAAGGGGCGGACGACACCCCGACGCCGCCGTGGCTAGGTTGGACGGGAATGGAGAGCATGGAGACCGTCCCGGCGATGGCGCCGGGCAAGAGCGCTTTCCTCGTCACCGGCGATTCGTCGCGCAACAAGGAACTGTGCGTTCCGGGCGGCGGTTTCGCGACGGTCAAGATCCGGCTTCCGAGGGCATGGGACAGGCTGATGTCCGAACGCGGTTACGAACCGCTTGAAAAATTCCTTTCAAAATGAAAAATCCGCTTTCATCTTATCAAGCCGTATGCCGTCCTGAAACCGGTGCGGGTGCATTCTTCGCGAGCATTCTCGTGTGGGGCGTGGGCATCGGGTGCTTTGGCGCGGCGTTCAACAACTTCCTCGTCGAAACCTACGACATCAACGGTTTCGACCGGGGGGTGCTGGAGTTCCTTCGCGAGACACCCGGCGTTCTGCTTGTGGCAATCTTCGCTGCGCTGCGGCGATTTTCGGACTGGAAAATTCTGCGGATCGGCACGGCCTGTTCCCTCGTTGCGGCGATGCTGTTGCTGGTGCCTGTCCGATTGGCATGGGCCGTTGCGTTCATCGTCGTCTGGGCTCTTGGCGAACACCTCGTCATGCCTGTCCGCCAGTCGCTCGCGCTTTCCATCGCAAAGGAGGGAAAGAGCGGCGAATCGCTCGGTATCGTCACGGGCGCGATCAATGCCGGTACGGTCGCGGGGAGTGTACTTGTGGCGGCCATCTTTTGGTTCGGAGTGCATTTTTTCGCGGATGCGTCGCGCCGGGTGTTCTACGACGCGACGTGGGTACTCGTGGTGCTGCTCCTTGCCGCCAGCCTTGCCGTCGCAGGGTCCGTGAAAGAACCCGGACTTGCAAGGCGTGCGCGCCCTTCATTTTACTTTCATCGCAAATATACGACGTTCTACATCCTGGAGCTCTTCTACGGGGCGCGTAAACAGGTGTTCTTCACCTTCGGTCCATTTGTGCTGATCCGCGTTTACGGCATGGACACGCAGTACGTCGCGATGCTCTTTGCGGCGGCGGCGCTTTTTACCGCTCTTTGGGGCGGACGCCTCATCGGGCGGCTCGTAGACCGTTGGGGCTACCGCAACGTGATGGTTTGGGACACGGTCGTGCTGTTTTTCGTTTGCCTGCTCTACGGCTTCGCGAAAGATTGGTTTCCTGTGCGCGTGGCGGTGGCAGTCGTTTGCGTGAACTATGTCCTCGATGCCGTGCTGAGCAACGCCTCGATGGCGACGAACCTCTACGCCCGTACGCTCTCCGACTCCCAGGAAGAACTCACAGCGACGCTTTCCTCCGGCATTTCCGTGAACCATGTCGTGACTGTGTTCTACGCACTGCTCGGCGGCTGGATCTGGGATCGTTTCGGCCCCGGCGTCCTTTTCGCCACGGCCGCGTTTATGGCTCTGGCAAACAGCGCCTTCGCGTTGACCGTCCCCAAGCCCGTCCGTGGCACAGAATAGACATTGGAGCTAGTTGCAAAACCCGATGTGGCAAGGGCGCCCTCGCCCTTGCAGCAAGGCCGAGGGCGCCCTTGCCACATCGTATATGCATGGTTTTGCAATTGCCTCACGGGCAAAGGGGAAGGCCGGAGATAACAAACGTGTTTGAAGGTACCTGACCGGCATCCTCTGCAACGGATTGTGTTCTCTTTCTTTTGCCGCAATCGGAACAAGGGCAAGAGGAAAGAATGGCAAGAGGAGCGTCAGAAAAGCTGGCTCAGGAAGGACTGGGCGGAAACTGCGATCGGCTCGCGGTAGGAAAATGCATCGGCTCCGGTGTACGGGAGATCTCGCACGACCTGAAAGGCGTGCGCGGCACCGGTGGCTTTCTGTATCGTTGCAAGCGCCGGAGAAATCTTCGTGTCCGTCGTTTTCGCCTCTGCGAGGAACCAGGGGAAGCCGTTCTTCGTAACCAGAAAATCCACTTCGGTCTTCGCTTTGTTCCTTATGTAGTAGAGTGCGTAGTCGCCGAGGCCGAGATCGTTCCACATGTCAAGGGCCTTGAGCAGATGGCACGCGACAAGGTTCTCGAACCGTGCACCTTCGTCCGCAACTTCGCACCAGTCTCTCTGATACCACTTCGGCGTTTTCCGTATCGAGTTCTCAATGTTTCTGAACCACGGGCGGATGACAAAACCCTCATGGAAGTACTCCAGAGTCGCAATCCACGCCTTTATCGTCTTCTCTGCTATGCCGATTTCGCGGGCGAGGGATGCCGCCACGATCTGGTTTCCGGCTCGGGCGAGGAGAAGCTCGGACAAGATTCTTATTCCTGCAACGTCGGCAATCTTCGTAAGGTCGCGCAGATCTTCCCGGAAGAGTTGTTCGCGGCGGAGCTTGCGCCAGCGGTGGGTGAACCGCGCATCGCGCCGGACAAACGGCTCCGGGAATCCTCCGTGCGACCAGAGAGCATCCCAGTCTTCAGGTTTGACGGGACGCGGCGCATGGATCTCGGTTGCTTCGAGTTCGGGACGGACAAGCTCCGCGACGCCGAGCGGGTGCATGTGGTAGAGGAAGTACCGCCCCATCAGACTGTCGCCGCCGCGCTTGTATATGTCGAGCCGAGCGCTGCCGGTGACGACAAGGCGCATGCGGTCTTCATAGAGGTCGAAGAACCCCTTGAGAAACGACTTCCAACGGACGAACTTGTGAATCTCGTCAAGCGAGATGATGGTTTTGCAGTTGGAGGCGATGCCGAGCCCGGCGGCGTTGGCGAGTCCCGCCGCATCGCCGGCGACGAGCTGCCGCGTCGCGAGGTCGTCCCAAGTGAAGTACCGATCCGCGAGCGTTCTTGCGAGCGTCGTTTTTCCGCACTGGCGAGGGCCGGTGAGAAATGCCATCTGCCTGTTGTCATGCAGATGCTCTTCAAGAACCGCCTCATAGATTCGCTTTCGCCGGAATGTGTCTTTCATGGCGGGAAGTATATCAAAACTGACTTTCGATATCAATACCAAACTGACCGATGGGTCAGAATGGTAAATACCAAACTGACCGATGGGTCAGAATGGTACAATCTCTTTACCAACACGGCAGGGATTGCGCCCTGAAGAATTACGAAACTTTGCGTATCGTAATAGTGCGTAATTTTGGTATAATGACCGGCGAAAGGAAAACGACATGAAGAAGAACCTTGGAAAGAAGAACTGGATGTTCCCGATGCCGGTGCTGATGATCGGCACCTACGGCGAGGATGGCACGCCCGACGTGATGAATGCCGCGTGGGGTGGGATCACGCTTGAGGATGAGATCACGATCTGCATCGATACCAGCCACAAGACCTGGGCGAACATCGCCGCGCGGAAGGCGTTTACCGTCGCCTTCGGCACGGCGGACGCCGTGAAGGCCTGCGACTACCTCGGCATCGCAAGCGGCAACAAGACGCCCGACAAGGTGTCGAAGAGCGGCTTCACCTTGACGAAGAGCGCGTTCGTGGATGCGCCCGTCGTCAATGAGCTGCCGCTCGTCCTTGAATGCGAGCTCGTCTCGATGAACGAGGAGAACTGCAACGTCGTCGGCAAGATTCTCAACTGCGCGGTGGAAGAGGCAGCGATGACGGACGGCAAGCCCGACGCAGACAAGATGAAGCCCATCTGTTTCGACACCTGCCGGCACGTCTACCGTCTCATGGGCGCGATCATCGCCCCCGCGTTCTCCTGTGGCAAGGAATTAGAATGTTCTAAGGAATAGACGAACTCTTTGAAGTAGGTTCGTATGCGAGGAGAAATGCATGGCAATACCTGCTGAAAAACGACTGGCTGTGTTGATTGATGCGGATAACATCAGTGCCACGTTCGCGGGTGAGATTTTCAAGAAGGTGTACGCCATTGGAACGCCGATTGCCCGTCGGGCATACGGAATGGTGAACTGCTTCACTTCGGAAGAAGGGTGGGCGAAAGCACAGAGGGAATACGGCGTCGCCGCTCGTCCACAGGTAAGCAACGTCTCAAAAAAGAATGTGACCGACATCGCGTTGGTGATAGACGCGATGGAATTTCTGTATCGGAGTCCATGTGAAGCCATCTGCATCGTTTCGTGCGACAGTGACTTTTCGGCGCTTGTCTCAAAGATTCGAGAGGTTGGGAAGGATGCATACGGCATGGGCGGTTCTAAAACGCCCGAAAGCTTCCGCAATGCGTGTACAAAGTTTTTTGAACTTTCACAGATTAGTAAGGAAGCCTCTACGGACAAGTCTATCCCTTCATCTCCGACATGTCCGCGTTGCGGTGGTAAGTTGGAGGTTGCATGGACCAAGTCAAACTTCAAGTGTTTCACATGTGCTTCATGCGGTGGTCTGTCATCCGAGATTGAGGCGCTCAAGAAAGCGATAAGTAAACAAAGCATGAACGAAATGATTGTTGCCGCACAGAAGCACGAACAGCCAGGTTGCATATGTCCCGTTTGTGGTATGTCGATGAGTATATTAAAGGTAGCTTCTGGCAAAAAACATATTGAAATCGACGTTTGCGCAAAGTGCCGCACGATTTGGTACGATAAAGGCGAGTTCGAGACTCTGACACCGCAAGACGGGTTGCTGAACGCGAAAGTTTCAGCCGGCAAGGCGTATCGGCGAGAAACCGTTCTCGCTGTTTCGGCGGACTTGAGAAGCGGGCATCTTAAGGTTTTGAATGTAAAGGCATTAACTACCGTTCTGCGAACGTCTTATCATGTGCCGAATCCAGACATTGCACCGATTATAGGCACATTGCAGTGTCTACGGACAATCAAAGTCGACAGTAAGACCGGAAAAATCGAAGTGGTGAAATCGAAAGGATGACGGTGATGAAACGGTATGAAACCAACGGAACGTGTTCCCTGGCGATTGAATACGAGACCGAAAACGGAGTACTTACGGCATGCCGCTTCATCGGCGGATGCACCGGTAACACACAAGGCGTGGCCAGACTTGCCGTCGGACGCAAGGTCGAGGATGTCATAACCCTCCTGAAGGGTATCCAGTGCCGTAACGGAACTTCGTGTCCCGACCAGCTGGCGCGTGCTTTGGAGGCGGAGATTGTCTTGTAGGATAAACCATGGAATTCAAAAACAAAGTGGTTGTCGTCACGGGTGGGGCACGGGGTATCGGCAAGTGCATTGTTGAATGTTTCCGCCGCGAGGGTGCGACGGTTCATGTCATAGACATTGAACAAGGGCCGTGGTTCGTGGGTGACCTCGCAGATAAGGAAACGCTGGAACGGTTTGCCTCCGATGTCATTGCAAAGAACGGATGCGTTGACGTCCTTGTCAACAACGCCATGCCGTTTTTCAAGGGCATCGATGAATGTTCATACGAGGAGTTCGTCTACGCGCAGGCAGTTGGTGTGGTCGCGCCGTTCTATCTCGCAAAACTCTTCAAGGGTAGTTTTGCCGATGGCGCATCCATCATCAACATCTCGTCCTCTCGTGACAGGATGAGTCAGCCGCAGAGCGAAAGCTATACCGCCGCCAAAGGCGGAATCGCCACGCTCACCCACGCGCTCGCCGCTAGTTTTTCGGGTCGTGTCCGCGTCAACTCGATTTCGCCCGGCTGGATTGACACATCGTTCACGAAGTATGATGGCCCAGACGCAGCCCAGCACTTCGCGGGACGCGTCGGCAACCCGATGGACATCGCCAACATGGTTCTCTTCCTTGCTTCGGACAAGGCGGGATTCATCACCGGCGAGAATATCTGCATCGACGGCGGCATGACCCGCCAGATGATCTACCACAACGACTATGGATGGAGATTGGAGAAATGACAGACCTTACTGAAAAGACGCTCGCGACGGAGCGCAAGTATACGGGGAAGATCATCAGCGTTGATCTTCTCGATATCGAGCTGCCTGACGGTCGCAAGGCAAAGCGCGAGGTGATCCGCCACGGCAACGCAGTTGCCATCCTTGCGAGGCGCACCGACGGCAGATTCGTGTTTGTGAGGCAGTACCGCAAAGCGGCGGAAGAGGCGTTGATCGAGGTTATCGCGGGCGGACTCGAACCGGGTGAGGACCCGGTCGAGGGTGCGAAACGAGAAACCGCCGAGGAGACCGGCTACGAGGTGACGAGCATCAAGTTCCTCACGACCATCATCTGTACACCGGGTTACTGCGAGGAGCGCATCCACCTCTACTTCGCAGAACTGTCCGAGACGGCGCACTCCCAAGACCAAGATCCGGACGAGAACGTCTTCCCCGTCGTCTTCTCTGAGTCGGAGGTCGAGGACGGTATCCGTAACGGAACGATTTTTGACTCCAAGACCTTGGCCGCCTGGCTCTGTTGGCGGTTAGCGTAAGAAATAAGTGCCGGAGGATTTCCCCTTAAATCACGCAACGGTGCAGAGACAATCGACTACGATAACCTCCAAAAGGAATCCGAAGAATAAACAGAAAAGAAGGCTCTTCGTGCATGAGTGTGGGTCGGCTCATGCCACCTCTTGACGATTTTCCCCTTTGTTCATGCGCATCGGAGCGTTGCAATTGGGCCACGGGATTGTGATGTTCGAGCAGAACAGC
>JAGCVN010000054.1 GCA_017962315.1 Kiritimatiellia bacterium | reverse complement strand
TCTGGAAGAAGTGCGGATGTGGAGCCGGTATCAAGATCTTTACGCGAAAATCATCGGCGGCGTCCGCTCGTTGACATCTGGCGCGATCCGGATTCCTTTCCGCGCTTCCGTAACAAGTCGGCCGCGCTCACGGGCAAGTGCACGAAGTGTCCCTTCGGCGAGGTGTGCAAGGCGGGCTGTAGCGCGATGGCGCTTTCCCAGTCCGGCACCCTCACCGAAACCCCGTACTGCATCCGCCAGCTGGAGCAGGAGAAAATCATAAAGGAGATGATATGATGAAGCGAAATTTGATCGTGAAATGCATACTTTGCGCGGTGGCGACTTTTGTCGTGCAGTGTGGGCGGGCGGATATCGCTCCTCTTTATAGTGATCGAGTGATGACGCCAATTGAATGGCACGTGCCACTATTACGGCCTTCGGCACTTGTCGTTCTTATACCCGTTGTTGCACTGCTGGTTCTAGTATTTACTATATGTATTTCAAGACATAAGAACAATCCGCACATTTTGGCTCGTCTGGCCTGTTTGGCGGCATTACTCTGGGGACCTTTGGCATCCTTGGCTTATGACGCAACAATCTTCGGGGTGACAACAGTCAGCATTTGGGGCGTAGGCATTGTTTCCTTGATTGCCGCACTGTTCAGTCGGCCCTACCTGTATACGCTTAAGACCGTTTGGCTGTTGTGTGTCGTATCTGCTTTGTTTTTTGCGTCCCTGCTCTGTTGCAAATTTATCGCGGCGCCGTTGCGCCTCTCTGAAACGGTTAAGACGCAACCTAATGAAACATACGAAGAGTACGTAAGACGTGTGAGACGAGATTACCTGCATTATTGTCCCAATTGCGATATTCGTCTCTCTCATTACTATGACAAGGGGTATCACTGGTATTGTGACAGATGTAATTATGGCGACCGGAGTCGTGCCAACGGTGTACAAGATCAGTCCGTTTTTAGACCTGATACCGTTTCCGGTTCCGCTGATTTCCAGTAACCTTGACTCTATGCTACGCGAAGCTTGTGGGATGCGGTTGGTTGTGGTAGAATGGCCGGCATGAAAGGTCAACCATGACACGACAGGGCTTTATCAGGGCGCTTGGCGCGAGTTGCGGGATGTTCGCGCTTGCGCCGGGATCGTTTTGCGCGATGCTCGATCCGAAAAAGGCGGCGAAGCCGCTGAACGTGAATCGCGTCGCCGTCAAGGTCGGGGCGTCGAGGCCGTTCAAAGTGATGCACGTCTCCGACACGCACTTCACATTTGCGGACTGTTTCTCCAAGACGGCCATGACGTATGTCGTCGGGGCGAACTACGGCGGCGCGGCGCAGATGGTTTCGTTTCAGTAGGCTACGATGGGGTGTCCGGGCGACGGGTCGATACGCCTCTCGCCATCGTTCCGTCGGGGAATTCAAAGGATAGGAGAGTAAGGGATGAGGACAAAATCAGTTTCAAGGCGTGTTTTCCTGAGGGGGGCTGTCGCGTTTCCGTTGGTCATGCCGGCCGCCGTGCTGGGTAGGGATGGAAACGTGGCACCGTCCAGCCGGATCGTCATGGGCGGTATCGGGTTGGGCGGACGCGGAACCGGCGATTTGCGCAGCTGGGTGCTTCCGGAGAAGGATGTGCAGTTCGTCGCGATTTGCGATGTGCGCAAAGAACGCCGGGACGCGATCAAGACGATCACCGACCGGCATTACGGCAACAAGGATTGTGCGCAGTATATCGACATGAAGGAGATGCTGGCGCGGAAGGATATCGACGCGGTACTGATCGCCACTTCCGACCGCTGGCACGCCTCCGCCTCCATCCTTGCCATGCGCGCCGGAAAAGACGTGTACACGGAAAAGCCCGCCAGCATGACGGTACAGGAGGGGCAGGCCGTGGTGGCAACCGCCGCCCGGTACGGACGCGTCTACCAGGCGGGGATGCAGCGGCTCAGCGAACCCAATTTCGTCGTGGCGAACGAGTTGTTGCGACTGGGTCGGCTGGGCGAGGTCAAGACGGTTTATGCGCACCTTGCGCCCGGCGGCACCGTGTTCCTCCAGCGCCGTTGGCTGCAACCCGAACCGGAGCCGCCACGCGACGTGGTGGACTGGGACGCCTGGCTCGGTCCCTGCCCGTGGCGTCCCTACCATCCCAGCTATCTGAAGGGCGGTTGGCATCTGCACCACGATTTTTATACGTCGATCATCGGTGAATGGGGATCCCACACCTTCGCCCAGTGCCATGCGGCGCTCGGCATGGAGGCCACTTCCCCGGTCTTCTATCCCTGCATGCACAAGCCTCTCCCGGACGGGATGCGGATGCGTTTCTCCAACGGGGTCGAGCTGGTCGCGCAGCAGAACGGCTGGCGCGGTACCTGCGGCGTCTGCTACGTCGGCAGCGAGGGGTGGGTCTCCTGCGCGGACGGATATGCAACGCCGGTGGTCTCCCGTCCCTCCCTTCTCGCCGACTACCAGAAGATTCTGTCGGACTACTGCGTCCGCACCGGTTACACGGGGCAGAACCACATGCGGCAGTTCCTCAACTCCGTCAAGAGCCGGGCCGCGACGGTGGCGAACCCGATGCTGATGCACCGTTCCATGACGACGGTTCACTGCGCGAATATCGCCCAATGGCTGGGGCGCGACTTGAATTGGGACCCGGAACGGGAACGGTTCGTGAACGATCCGGAAGCCGACCGTATGCTTTCCCGCGCACAGCGCGAGGGATGGCAGATCATCTGAGGCAGAAAGGAGAACCGGATGAAAACGTTCGTGATGTGTTTTGTGATGCTGGTTTCGGCGTTCGCTTCCGCCGAAATGAAGGAACCCGCGTTCCAGACGGAGGAGACGGAATTGCTCGCGGTCGTGACGGGATCGACCAACTTGAACGACCGCGTGACCGCCTGTCAGGAACTTGGACACAGGGGCACGGATGTTTCCGTACCCGTCCTTGCCGCCCTGTTGACGGATCAGACGGACGCCCCGTTGTTCCATGCCGCCCGGTACGGACTGCAGAATATTCCCGGCGATGCTGCGGCCGCCGCCCTGCGCGCGGCGGCGGACCGTCTCGCCGCCGGTCGGAAAATCGCCGTGCAGACCACACTTCGTCTGCGCGCGAATCCCGTTCCCGAAGGCTATTGCGGAAAACCCGCCGCGCGCGGCGCGCGGTCGCCCCTGCAGCGGGGCGATCCCGCCGTCGTGCCCGGCCTCATCGCCGCCGCGCTCCAGAACGGGGAGGAGGCGCGTCTCGCCGTCCGTTCGCTTGTCGGTTTCCCGGGTACTGCACTGGACGACCAGTTGATCGCCATGCTGGCGGAGACGCCGGAACGCGCGCATTTGGCGGCAAGCGTGCTCGGCGGACGCCGCGTGCGGAAGGCCCTGCCCGCGCTCGTCCACCTTGTGAAGGAATCGAAGAATGCCGTCCTGCGCCGCGACGCCTGCAGGGCGCTCGCCTCCCTCTGCAAGGCGCAAGAGGACCTTCCCCTTCTGCTTGGATTGCTCCGCGACAATCCGGCGGACGGCGAACTTTCCGGCGCGTTGATACGGGTTCTGGGGCAGGCGTTCACCGTTCCCCGCAGCCGGATCGAGATCCGGGATGCGCAGTATGGGAATGTCGCGGCAAAGCGGGTCCTGGACGTGACGGATCGGGTTCGGGCGATGGTGGATCTGGGGGCTTCCTCTATCCTCGTCAACAACCGGCTGGCCGGTGCGGGGGGCTTCGATCGGGATATTGCGCCGGGTATCCCGAAGGAACTGTGCCTGCGGTATTCCATCGACGGGCAACCCGACCAGACGCTGATCGTCAGGGAATTGCGCGAGGCAACGCTTGTCGAACCGCGCCTTCTAGAAGAGGTCGCCGTCCCGTTCTTCGAAGCCTACGCGGCCTCTTCGGGCGAGTTGCGCAAGGCACTCCGGCATATCCTTGCGCAGCTTGAACGTCGCGGGAGGGTGGAGGATGTGAAGGGGGTTAGCTACCGTTCAATCTTCAACGGAAAGGATCTCTCCGGCTGGAGCCAGCAGGACGGTTTCTGGAGCGTGAAGGACGGGATTGTCACCGGTGAGTCCACGGCGGGGCATCCCTGCAAACCGAACCACCACCTTGTCTACACGGCGGAAGAACTGACCGACTTTGAACTTCTCGCGGAATTCCGGCTCTCGCCCGGCGCCAACTCCGGGATCCAGCTCCGTTGCAAGAAGCAGTTCGTGGGCGACAACGGGTATCAGGCCGACATGAACGGAGGCGGTAATTACGTGGGTTTCCTTTACCACCCGCGCCAACATCTTGTCGGCGAGCGCGGCGCGGACGTGACCCTTGCGGCGGACGGGTCCAAGACGGTCGAACGTTTCGCCGACGGGAAGGGATTGCAGAAGCTCTTTCGCGTGAAAGAGTGGAACCAGATCCGCGTCAAGGTCGAAGGCCGTTCCGTCAACGTCTGGATCAACGGCGTCCGCACCACCTCCGTGACCGACGCACGCGAGGCGTTCCTTCCGGACAAGGGGCATATCGCGCTCCAGCTCCATCAGGGGCCGCCCATGACCGTCGAATTCCGGAACCTGAGACTCCGCGACTGACACCCCGTTCCCGCCTTGCCCCGCATTACCGGGCCTGCCTTGGCCAAATTCGCATTTGTCTGCGCGGCGGGGAATATGGTATACTGACCACATGAAAAGCATCATCCAGGTTTTATGCGTTTTGTCCCTCTGCGGAGGTGTCGCCGGTTCTTCCGTTTCAGCTCAGACCGCGTCGGGCGGCAGGTATTTCGTGGCGGTGGATTCCCAGACCAGCCGCCACCCGGAATGGGGGAAGGTCGTGCGCACCCTTTGCCAGAAGTATGGTGCGAGCACCATGACCTACCCGAAAGGCGATACGGACGCGCTTCTCCCCAAGCTGCGTATGTTGAAGCCCCGCTATGTGTGTTTCGTCTCGAAACCGGAGTGTGTCGGACGCGAACTGGTGGTGGGCGCCGCGCAGACGCTGCGCAAGCTCGACGAGGATCCGTTCGGCGACGCGATCTGGGGGATCGTGACCGGCTATGACGCCGACGATGCGATGCGGATGGTGTCGCAGCGCAAGCCGTTTGTCATCCGCAGGGCCGCCACGAGCATGGGCGGGGAGGGGTTCTTCAAGGAGTGGGAAAGCGGTTTCGCCTCCGACGAGGGAAACCGAAACCGTTTCTGGACGAAACGTCCGGGCGACGGAAAGCCCGCCTGCAAAGAGGTTTCCCCCGATCCTGCGAAAGCGCTCGCCGAAGCCTTCAACCAGATCCCGGTCGATTATTGGTGTACCAGCGGGCACGCCAGGGAGAGGAACTGGCAGATCGTGTTCAACCAGGACGCCGGATTCGTCGTTCATAAGGACGGTGCCCTGTTGGCACGCGATTCCACCGGTGCTTCGTTCCCCTTCCGCAGCCCGAACCCGAAGGTGTACGTGGCGGCGGGGAACTGCCTGATCGGGCACATCGACAAGCGCGACTGCATGACGACGGCGTGGATCCATTCCGGCGGCGTGGATCAGATGGTCGGGTATACCGTGGTCACGTTCTACGGTTTCATGGGGTGGGGGACGAAAGGGCTTTTCGAGAGCGGGCGCTTCTCCCTCGCGGAGTCGTTTTTCCTGAATAACCAGATCCTTCTCTGGAAACTGGGTCGCAAGAATCCCGCGCTGCTCGCGAAAAGCGTCGATGCGAAGGGCGAGTTCTCGCCCAAGGCGATGATCGCGGCCTTGCGCGGTTCCATCCGTTCACAGGACGAGCTCGGGCTTTTCTGGGACCGCGACACGGTGGCGTTCTACGGAGACCCTGCCTGGCGCGTGGCGTGTCCCGAAGAGCGGCGCGACATAGAGACCGTCGTGAAGGGAAACAAGATCACGCTTCGTTTCCTGCGCGGGAAAACCTTCCCGGACTCGCTGGATCACAAGGACATGCGCCCCGTCGGTGTGTTCCTGCCCTCGCCTCCGCCCGCCGGCTCGCAGATCGCGGCGTTCGACACGGGCAAGCCCGTTGACGGCGCGGTGGTTACGGAATCTTTCGCGCTTCTGCCGCTCACCGGCCGCCATGAAAAGGGCGAGGAACTGAATTTCAAAATCGAGAAAAAATAACCGAAAGGGGAAGCAGGGATGAATGTCGGAATCACGTGTCTGGGGATCTTTGCCGGGGTGCTGGCCGCCATCGGGGCGGAAGGCGCACAGAGGGACTGGTCGGGGATTTACCTCGGCTCGTTCCCGAAGGTGAACGCCAACGGAACGAAATTCGTGTTCGAATGGAACGATTCGATCTGGATTGCGCCGACGGCGGGGGGCGCGGCGAGCCGCCTTACGCCAGAGGAGGCGAACGAATCGTGTCCCGCGCTCTCGCCGGACGGGAAGAAGGTGGCGTACACCTTCACGCGCGACGGCGGCCGCAAGATTTTTGTGATGGACCTCGCGACGAGAAAAGTCCGCAAGGTGTCGCACAACAGCGAGTTCACGCAGGTCATGGGATGGATGCCGGATGGGAAGACCCTGATCGGCATCGCGCAGCGCGACCACGCGCGGCTTGAGCGGTCGAAACGGGTTGTGTTCCTGGCGGAGGACGGCTCCGAGACGTTTCCGCTCGAAAAGGTCCACACCCACTTTGCCGCGATCTCGCCGGACGGGCGGTACATCGCGCTGGTCTACCGTTATGACGACCTGTACCGCAAGCGCCGTTCCGGGAAATGTTCGCGCGACGAAGAGATCTGGATTTACGACATGGCGAAGAAAACGTTCGCCCGTGCGGCGACGACTTCGGAAAATGCCTACAATCCCTGTTGGCGTCCCGACGGCAAGGCGTTCTATTATCTGGGCCGCAGGCCCGGTGCCGGCGTGGCGGGCGTCCGCGAGTACATGCTGGAAGGCGGGGGCGACCGCGAGGTGGCGTCGTTCGGTGCGGACGCGGCGTTCCAGCCCTCCGTCTCCCGCGACGGCCGCACGATGGTCGTGCGCGCGGGTTTCGATTTCTGGAAACTGGACCTCGCATCGAAGACGCCCAAGCCGAAACGTATCGTGCTCAAGCCGGAGGGATACCAGTCGCGCTCGTCCTTCTCGCGTCGCCGTTACTTCACGAGCGCCTGGAACATGGCGGAAGATGGGGACGTGTCCTTTTGTTCCGACGGGCTTGAGGCGGCGTTGACCGTCGGCGGCGGCCTGTATGTGATGGACACGGTGGTGAAGACCCCCCGGCTCGTGTTCGATATGCCACGCGCCCTCGTGACCCGGTGCGGGTTCTCGCCGGACGGGAAGCGCCTGTACTTCGTCGTCGATAAGGGCGACGCTTCCGAAATCCGCGTGGCGAAACGTGCCGATGCGTCGTTGCCTTGGTGGGAGAACGTCGCGTTCGAAATCAAGACGCTTTTTGCGGGCGACATGGTTTACAAGCGGCTCCTGCTTTCGCCGGACGGTTCCCGCCTCGCGTTCTCCGACCGGCAAGGCAATCTGTCGGTCATGGACGCGGAAGGCGGAAAACCCGAGGTCCGCGTTTCGACCGAGAGCGTGGAGAGGTTCTGCTGGAGTCCCGACAATCAGTATCTCGCCGCCGGGCTGCGGAACGTGGACGGGAATTACGAAGTCTGGATCTTGACGGCGAAGGGCGAAAAGAAACAGTACAACCTCACGCGGAACTGGAAATGGGACGGTGAACCGGCGTGGAGCCCGGACGGCAAGATCCTTGCGTGGTCCGGCCGTCGGCCGGGGGTGGACCGTGATGAAATCTTCTACGTCTACCTCGACCCCGCGGACGAGGCGGCGGACAAGAAGGACGCCGTCAAGCGTCCGCGTCGCGACATCATCAAGGAGAAACCGAAAGAGGCAGACAAGAAGGACGAAAACCGAAAAGACGTGGACAAGAAAGATGTGACCAAGAAGGACGCGGCCAAAAACAAGGAGGCCGATACGCAAACGAAAGAGACGGACACGAAAAAGGAGGAGAAAACCTCCGTCAAGATCGTGTTCGATGGTCTCTACGACCGCGTCCGCAAAACGGGTATCGCGGGAGACCTCCCGTTTTTCTCGCACGATTCTCGTACGCTCGCCTACCGTACGGGTTCCGTCACCGACACCATCCACATTCCCGACCGCATCCGGGGTGAACGCCTTTGCTCCAAGTACGGGTTCGACGCCCGCTGGTATGCGAAGGACAACCGCATCGCCTGGCGACTGGACAATCAGCCCGCCCACCGGGAGAAGACGTTCGGCTTGAACGTCTATCGCGAGGACGACCTCTCCGATTACCGCGAGCTTGCCTTCCGCACTGCCTGGGCACTGCTGCGGGATCGGTTCTACGACAGGAATATGCACGGCGTGGACTGGAATGCCGTCCGGAACAAGTACCTGCCCGCTGCCCGTAACGCCTCCGGGTATTCCGTTTTTATCCGTGTCATTGAGCTTATGACCGGCGAACTCAACGCCTCCCACCTCGGCTTCTGGGCATCGGACAGCGCGGAGCGCGAGTGGGTGCACACGCCCAAGCCGCACAACTGGACGGCTGTCACCGGACACCTCGGCGTGAAGTTCGCGCCCGGTACCTTCAAGGTCTCGGAAGTGGTGCCGGGATCCAATGCGGAAGGGTGGCTCGAAGTAGGCGACGAAATCCTGGCGGTGGACGGTAAGCGCCCGGAAAAACCCGCCCGGCTGATGGAGCTTCTGACGCTGCCCGCCGATCAAAAGGTGCAGCTGACGGTGAAGGGGCGCGAGAAGGACCCGGTGTACCTCAAGTTGTCCTCCTACAAGACGATCCGCGAACTGGTCGATAAGAACAACGACAAGGCGGTTCGTGCGAAGGTGGAGAAGGCCACGGGCGGGCGCGTGGGGTATCTTACCGTGCGGCGCATGAACTTCGACACCTACAAAACCTTCGAGGACGAGGTTTATTCCGTCGCCTGGGACAAGGATGCGCTCATCATCGACGTACGTGACAACCAAGGCGGTTTCACGTCGGACCGTATGATGGCCGTCCTCTTCGGCGCGACCTTCGCCCACGCCGTCTCGGCGGGCGGGGAGGTCGGCTATCTTTTTGGCTACTGGAACCGCCCTGTGTTCTCGAAACCCATCGTGGTGCTGATTAACGAGAATGTGTTCTCAAACGGCGAAATGTTCGGACACACCGTCAAGGCGACCAAGCGCGGCGTACTTGTGGGCCGTCAGACGGCGGGGGGCGTGATCGCCACGAACGACAGTAACCTTCTCGACTACGGTACGTTCCGCATCCCGTTCCTCGGCTGGTTCCTCTTCGACGGTACGGATCTCGAAACCCACGGCGTGAAGCCGGACATTGAAGTGGACATTACCCCCGCAGACCTTCAGGCGGGACGCGACCCGCAGCTGGACGCGGCGATCAAGGCCGCCATGGACGCGGTCTCGAAACCCGCGCCGAAATTCATCCCGCAGTATGCGAGATAAAGGCGGACCTTCTCCCGTCCGTGGTGAAAGGTTGAAAGGGTAAACGGACACCTTATCCTGATGTACATTCCCGTGCGAAGCGCGGGCGGCTGGCTTGCCTATAAAATGCCATTTATCCCCATGAATGTTCCCGCGCACGGCGCGGTCGGTCCGCTCTGTGTTAAGTACAGTGTCCACTCGCGTAGGGGGGGGGGGACGTTACCCTTCCCACGACGGGGCCGTTCCGCTTTTGCTGTGTATCCCGTCCGGCGTAAAGGTACGACTTTCCATTTGCGCTTGGCGGCGGGGGATGTTATAGTTTTCGGCGGTCTGGCGCGATGGCGGGAAAGAAAGACGCCCTTGGGTTGGCGCGTCTCCTGGAAGCGCGGACGGCGGGGGTATGGTATACGCCATGGCCGTTGTGATGAAAAAGGAAGACAAACGTAGCGAAATTCCAGCGTCGGGGCGGAAGGCATTGCGAATTACGACTTTGCTCGCCGTCGTGTTCGGCATCGTCTTTTCCTGCCTCTTCGTCGTGCTGGCGTTCCGGTTGAACGAGGTCTTGACCTGGGAGATCCCCGTCAATCGCTCGCTCCGGGTTTCCGAACGCACGCGCGGTATCCTGGCGGAAACGCAGGGGGCGATCCGTGTCACCTGTTTCATGGACCGACGGCATCCGATGTTCCGCCCGATCAGCCGGTTGCTTCGCGGGCTGCGGCACGCCGCGAGGACGGTCGCCGGCGCGGAAATCCAGATCGAGTACGTCGATCCCCGCTGGGATCTTCCGCGTGCGACGCGCCTCGCGGGACAGGGTGTCCCGGAGAACGCGCTGGTTTTCTCGCACCGGCGTCGTCGCGTGGTGGTCACGCTCGACGATATGCTAACCTCGAAATCGGTCTTGCGCACAGCCGAGCGGAACGGGGATGACGGTACGCCGTCCGGTCGCGGCGGGAACATTCTCGGTGTCTTCCGGGGCGAGACCGCGTGCGCGGCGGCGATCGCCCGGCTTTCCCTCCCTGCCGAACGCATGGCGGCGTATTGGTTGCAGGGGCACGGTGAGGCGTCGTTCGGCGATTACAATGCGCGGACGGGGTTTTCCGACATCACGCGGGAGCTGGTGCGCGGCGGGTTCGAGGTGAGGCCCCTCCTGCTTCCCGGAAAAAAGGAAGTCCCCTCCGACTGCGGTGTCCTGCTGATTGTCGGTGCCCGGAATTCCTTTGCCAAGGAAGAATTGCGCCTGCTGGAGGTGTTTCTGCGCCGGGGCGGCCGGATGCTCTGCCTGTTGACGCCGGGGACGGAGACCGGGCTTGAAGGGATTTTCGAACACTGGGGGATCCGCGTCACGCCGTACATCGGTGTCAGTCCCGCGACGCTGACCGGGCGCGACGTCGTGGCGACGGTCTTCGGCGACCACGTGATTTCGCGCGGGCTGGCCAGTTCGTCGGTCATCTTCGGTGCGCCCGCCTGCCTGCAGGCCGTCGAATCCGCCTCCGGCGGCGAAGACCGCCCGAAAGTTTCCCTTCTGTTGCAGACGGGGGCGGACGGCTGGGGGGAATCGGCACCGGCGGGTGTTCCGCGCACGTTCGATCCGGCGTCCGACCTGGCCGGGCCGGTTGCGTTCGCGGCCGTCTCCGAACAGGGGGCGAATGTGGCAAAGGATGTGGTATTCCGTCCGACGCGCCTTTGCGTCATCGGCGAATCCGATTTTTTGACGAACGGGCTGCTCGCCTCGCGGGCAAACGCGAACCGGGATTTCTTCATGAACGCGGTCTCCTGGATCGCGGGGATTGACGCGGGTGGCGCGCCTTCGCTCGGCGGCGACGCCGTTCTCGTCACCGGACTCACGCGCAAGGGATGGATCGGCCTGATGGCGGCGGCTGCGGCCGGTTTTCCCGCGTTGGTTCTGCTGATATTCCTGGCCGTCGCGTTCAAACGACGGGGATGACGCGATGGGAAATCGGAACATCATTTTCTTTCTTACGTTTGGCATTCTTCTCTGTTTCGGGACGCTTTTCGCCCTGCGCGGCGTCCGCCTGATGCCCGCGGCCGAAATCGTCGCCGAATTGGCCGGGCCGCTGGATACGGTGGAACATCTTTTCCTGGAACGGGACGGACAGCGGATCGGCGTGGTGCGCCAGGACGACCGCTGGATCATGACCGCGCCGTTCGCCTCTTCCGTTGACAAGGGCCGCGTCCAGCGCATCCTTGATGCGTTCGAGTCCGCCCACGTCAGGGACGCGCTTTCCCCGCTTGAATTGACCAAACGCGAGATCCGCCTGAAAGATCTCGGACTGACGCCCGGCGTGTGCCGCGTCTTGCTGGAAGGGAAGGGGAGGCGGCAGTCGTTCATCCTGGGGAATCGTACACCTCTTGGAAACGAGGTGTATGTGAAACGCGGGGATTCGCCGATGGTCTTCGTGGTCGGGAAGGAACTGGATGAGGTCCTGCCGCGTTCGCCGGACGACCTCCGTTCGCGCCGGCTCTTCACGGGGATGCCGGATGAGGTCGCCGGTCTCGAGATCCGGACGCCGGGGAAACCGTTTATCAAACTTGCGCGGCGCGAGGATGGCTGGCAGTTTCTGCAGCCGGACGCCGTGCCTGCCGCATCGGAAAAGGTAGATGTGCTTCTCGCCACCGTCTGCACCAACACCGTTTCATATTTCGTCTGGCCGAATCCTTCCAACGTGATGGATGTCGTCCGGTCGGACACCCTCTTCAAGACGAGGCTCGCGCTCTACGGTCTGGAGCGCGAGACCGGCGTGAAAGTGGATGTCTTCCAAGAGGGGCGTGAACAGCCGGTCAGTCTCGTGTTCGGGCGCGCGAAGGAAGATGAGCCGGGACTGACGTACACTCTGCTGCACGGGAGCGATTCCATCGGGCTGATCCCTTCGGGGGCCGCCTCCGTCTTCCACGTCACGCCGTGGGCGTTGCGCGACAACCGGTTGTTTACGGAGTCCCCGGAACAGGTCACGCGGTTGCAAATCGCGCTCGGCGCCTCGCGGTTCGTTCTCTCCCAGACGAACCGCCAGTGGAGGCTGGAGACGCCGATCGCGGATGTCGCCGACCAGACGGCGGCGGCGGAACTTGTCCATGCCGTCACCTCGCTCCGTGCCGACCGGATCGAGAATGCGCCGGCGGACGACGGCGCGCGTTCGCGCGAACTGCAGTACCAGCCCTTCTGCACGGGCGAGATTTCCTTCGGGGACAGGCGACGCGCCTTTACCGTTTCGCCGGATGACATTTCCAATGCCGTCTGCCGAATCCGTTTTGAAGACTCCTCGTTGCGGTTTTTCCTTTCGACCGCGAAACTTCCGCAGGGGTTTCTCAACATGGCGGGGTTGTTTGCGTTACATGACAAAACGCTGCTCTCGCTCTCTCCCGCGAGTGTTCGCAAGATCGCCGTTCGCATGGAGGTCGGGGAGCAGGTCTTGTTGGAACGGGAGACCTCCGCCTCGCCCTGGACGCTCGCCCAGCCGGCCGGCAAGAAGCTTCAGACCGCCAACCTTGAGAAGTTGCTCGCTTCGCTCGCCTCGTTCAAGGCCGACCGGATCGCCAAGTTGAATGTCTCGTTGGAAGATCTGACCACCTATGGATTGCGCAAGCCCTGGCTGGAATTGACGTTGACCGTTGAATCCGCCGACGCCGTCAGGAAGACGCTGCTCGTCGGGAATTCGCCGGGGTTCGGGAAACGCTATGCGCTCGTCCGGGGCAGCGATGTCCTGTACGTCCTCGACAAAACAGCCCTCGAACAACTCTCCGCTCCCCTCTTCGCGCCATAGGGCGGGCCGAAGTCCGTCACTCCTTGCGAACGCCTCCGTATCCGGCGGCGTGAAGACCTCCTTTCAAATCCGCAGAGCGGCACTTCCGTTGGCGGATGGTACGACACGGCTACCGCTTCAATGTCAAGGAATACTTCTACCTTGGCGGAACGCACGGCTCAGAGCGGGAAGATGCACCTGACGTGTATCTAGACACAGATGGGCGCGGTCAGGGGCGGGCATGACGTGGGGGACTGCGTCGCGGACGGACCCATCCTCCACTTCGACGGCAATCCGCAATACGGGCGGGGGGGGCTTACCTATAAGTTCGATTGGTGACAACCGAAACAACTTGTAAAGACAACATCCTTCTTTCGTCGCGCAACAGCGCGGCGTTTTCAAAATCGCGCACGGTTGTGCGCGGAAGAACCAAACGTTGTTTTCAAGTTGTTCATGTTGTTTCAGAAACATTCCCGTGCGAAGCGCGGGCGGATTCCTACACCGTTGACAAGTCCACCCGCGGCGATCCGCGCATCCGTCTGATGTGGATGTGGTGGGAAACCCTTAAAGGACTTTTCATCTTCATTTTGTAGGCGCAGTATGAACGCCGCCTAAAATCATGATACCGTCCGTTTGACAAACGGCTTCATGTTTGGCGGCGTTCACGTAACGATGGGTGACGCGGCGTTATTGCACGACACGGTACACCGTGAGCGAGAGCGGCGGGAGCGTCTCTGAAACCGCGCCGTCTTTCACTGTGGCGGTGCCGGACGCTTCCTTCAGCGCCTCGCGGGCAAGCGGCGAGTTGCTGGCGCGCGCGCCGGGTCCCGTGAACCACGTCTTCTGCGCCTGCGCGACCTTCTTCCCGGCAAGCGTGAGCGTGAGCGGCTGCGCCTCCTCCGAGCAGTTCACCGCCTTCACGACCACGGAGCCGTCCGCGTCGCGCACGGCCGAGAACTGGACCGCGCGGCACACCTGGCCGTCCTTCGTCTTCATCCAGCGCGACTTCTGGTCGAACGCGAGCACCTCGCATCCCTTGTTCTCGCCGAAGAGCTTCTGCACGTTCCAGCTGGGGTTCACGAAGTTGCCGTCGGTCATCGGGTAGATGAGGTTGGGTTTCCACGCGGTGTGCTTCGCGTTCGCGAAGAGCGGCGCGTAGGCGGCGAGCTTCACTACGTCCGCGTTGCGCTCGAGGGCGCACATGAACGCCGCCTCGCCGATCGCGGCGCGGAGCTCGCCCCAGCGGCCCACGTCGCGCGTGACGGCGTACTCGCCCACGAACACCTCGAACTCGCCGCGCGGGTAGCTGTCGTAGAGTTTCGCGCCCGTCGTCATGAACCAGTCGGGCGACTTGTAGTAGTGCTCGTCGCGGATGTGCTGGGGACGTCCCTTCACCGGACCGCCCCAGACGTCGGACACGATCTTGATCTCGGGGTACTTCGCCTGGATCGCGTCGTGCATGAGGGCGTAACGCTCGTGGTACTTCGGGCCGCCGTTCTCGTTGCCGATCTCGATGTACTGGAGGTTGAACGGCGCGGGGTGTCCGTTCGCCGCGCGCACCGCGCCCCACTTCGACGTGGCCGGGCCGTTCGCGTACTCGATGCAGTCAAGCGCGTCCTGGACGAACTCGTCCATCTTGTCCATCGGCACCGTCTCCTTGTGGCTCATGCCGCAGTTGATGCAGAAGAGCGCCTTCGCGCCGAGGTCCTCGCAGAGCTGGAGGTACTCGTGGAAGCCGACGCCGTTCGCGCTCCAGTAGCCCCAGAGGTTCCACTGCGTGCGGCGGTCCCACACGTTACCGATCGTCTGCTTCCAGCGGTACGCCTCGGCCATCGT
>JAGCVN010000053.1 GCA_017962315.1 Kiritimatiellia bacterium | reverse complement strand
TACACGGCTGAATTCGCGCAAAACAGGACTCCCGACAAGCTTGCCCCTCAACAAAACCCAATAAAATCAAAGGGTTTGCACTTGTTGAGGCAGTCCTGTTTTGAAAACTACACCAGTCCTGTTTTGAAAACTACACGACACTGAAATCTTTGGGGCGTGTCTGGCCGCAAGGGTACGCATCCCCCTCATCCTTTTTTACGAGTCGCCTCGTCCCAAACGGACGCACGGCAACCCTTGCAACGAAGGCTTGAATCCGGTGGATAAATCAGGTAAACTGGATGCCTCGTTTTAAGGAGATGACGACCATGAGAGTATTGACAGGTATCCAGCCGTCCGGAAAGCTCCACTGGGGCAACTATTTCGGCGCGATGCGCAACGCCTTCGCGTTGCAGCAGAAGGGAGAGGCATTCCTTTTCATCGCGAACTACCACGCGATGACGACCGTGCGCGACGGACAGCGCCTTCGCGAGGCGACTCGCGACGTGGCTCTGGACTGGCTGGCGTGCGGGCTTGATCCGGAAAAGACCGTGTTCTACCGCCAGAGCGACGTGCCGGAAGTGCAGGAGCTGGCCTGGTTCCTCTCTTGCGTTACCCCTATGGGACTCTTGGAGCGTTGCCACAGCTACAAGGACAAACTCGCACACGGCATGGATGCGACGCACGGCCTTTTCGCCTATCCCGTTCTGATGGCCGCCGACATCCTCATCATGCAGAGCGACCTCGTTCCCGTCGGTAAGGACCAGAAGCAGCATCTGGAGGTGACGCGCGATATCGCGATCAAGTTCAACAACGCCTATGGCGAGTGTTTCAAGATTCCCGAACCGTACATCCCCGACACGGTGGCGACGATTCCCGGAACCGACGGGCAGAAGATGTCCAAGAGTTACAATAACACCATCCAGCTTTTCGAGGATTTGAAATCCATCAAGAAGAAGATCATGGGTATCGTGACGGACTCCACCCCGATGGAGGCGCCGAAAGAGCCGGAAGGGAATTCCGTCTACGAGTTGTACAAGCTGTTCGCAACGCCGGAGGAGACCGCCGAGATGGCCGCGAAATTCCGTGCCGGGAACTATGGCTACGGCCACGCGAAAAAAGAACTCTTCGCCATCTATGAGCGCACGTTCGCCCCGTTCCGCGAACGGCGCGAGAAACTCGCCGCGGATGAATCGTATGTCGAGGACATCCTGAAGGCCGGCGCGGCGCGTGCCCGCGAAGAGGCGATGAAGACGATGGACAAGGTCCGCGCCGCGACGGGACTCTGACGCGGGCGGGAGAAAGGGCGGAATGAAAACGAGTTGGTTGGCGGTGGTCGCCGTGATGTACGGGACGTGTGCGTGCAGTGCGGCGAAGGAAACCGTTTTCTCGCCGGAAGGCGGGACGGATCGCACGGCGGAGGTGATGGCCGCCGTGAGGGATGGTGCTACGCTGCGGTTCGCGAAAGGCGAATACCACTTCCGTTCGCCTGCGAAGTTGCGCTACTACATCTCGAACCACGACAACCCGCAGCCGCACAGCGTGTTTCTGCCCGTCACGAACGTCACGGATCTGGCAATCCTCGGCGACGGCGCGGTATTTGTCTTCCACGGAAACGGAATCGGAATGACGCTCATGGACACGCACCGCGCGACGGTGAAGGGGATCGCCTTCGACTGGGCGCGTCCGCCGTTTTCGGAGGCGAAGGTGGTGAAAGCCGACGAGGGCGGCGTGGTCTTGAAGCCGGATCCTGTGCGTTTCCCGATGACGGTCGAGAAGGGTAGGCTGATCGCCGTCGGCGAAGGATGGCGGAACCATGTCCCCCTCATCGAGGCGTTCGACGGCGATACGCTCGTTCCCGTAATGGGGATAAACGGTATGGGCAAGGCGACGGCGCTCGGCGACGGGACGATCCGCGTCGAGCGGGGCAGGGCGAAATGGAGGACGTCCCGGCCGTTGCGGTCTGGCGACATCACGCTGATCCGGAGCGGATTCAGGCCAAGTCCGGGCGTCTCGCTCTGCCGTGCGCACGACACGCTGCTGGAAGACTGTTCCATCCATGGCGGCGACGGTATGGGACTTGTCGCGCAAAGGTGCGAGAACGTGACGCTGCGAGGCAGCGGCAAGGCGTCCGACCGGACGGCCGGCGCGTTCGCCCGCAAGGGATCTGGCTGCGCGACCGCGCTCCAGGCGGACGCCACGCACTTCTCGAACTGCAAGGGGCGGATATTCGTCGAGAACTGTTATTTCGAGGCGACGGTCGATGATGCCATCAACGTCCATTCGACAAGCCTCAGGATCGAAAGCATCCCGAAACCGGACACGCTCGTCTGCCGGTACATGCACAGGCAATCGACGGGATTCGAAGTGTTCCTCCCCGGCGAACGGCTGCGCTTCATCAAGGCGGCGACGCTGGAACCAGGCACCGAGACGGTTGTAGCGGATGCGAAGCTCGTCGATCCTACGCACGTCACGCTGACGCTTGCCGCGCCGGTCCCGGATGGGTACGCGCCCGGCGATGCCGTGGAGAACGCGGACTGGCAGCCTTCCGTCGTGTTCCGCAACAACATCGTCAGCAAGATCTGCGCGCGGGCCGTGCTTCTCACGACGCCGGGCAAGACGGTGATCGAGGGGAACCTCTTCGACAGGGTGTCGTCGCAGGTGATCCAGCTCGAAGGCGACGCGAGCGGGTGGTACGAGAGCGGCGCCTGCCGCGACGTGTCGATCCTCGGTAACGTGTTCAAGGACTGCGCGTTCCTGCGTGGCGAGGGGATCATCCAGATTCGTCCGAACCTGAAAGACATCAAGGGGCAGAAGGAGCGGTACCACCGTAACATCGTCATCGAGCGCAACCGTTTCGAGACACCGGTGGCTCCGCTTCTACGGGCGTGTTCCGTCTCAAACCTCGTGTGGCGTGCGAACGAGGAGATCCGTACGGACACCTTCCCCGGGCGCGGTAAAGGCCGTTTCGTCGTTGACCACAGTGAAGGTGTCGAGATTCACTAGACATTCGTTCCTGTATTGTCAAAGGGCTTTGAAAGGCGTATACTGTGATCCCTCTTTTGGAGAATACACGAGATGACGCAAAAAACGTTTCCATTGAGTGTGGAGAGATTGGAGGAGCTGGCGCGGTTGTACCCGACGCCGTTCCATCTCTACGATGAGTCGGCCATTCGGAAGAATGTGCGGCGGCTGAAGGACGCTTTTGCCTGGAATCCCGGATTCCGGGAATACTTCGCCGTCAAGGCCACACCTAATCCCTACCTTATGAAAATCCTGAAGGGGCAGGGATTCGGCATGGACTGTTCCTCCCTTCCGGAGCTGCTGCTGTGCGAGAAGATCGGCGTGACGGGAGAGTCGGTCATGTTCACCTCGAACGACACGCCTGCGGAGGAGTTCGCGAAGGCGAAGGAGATGGAGGCGAACATCAACCTGGATGACATCTCGCACATTCCCTTCCTTGAAAAGGCGTGCGGACTTCCGGAACTCGTCTGCTGCCGCTGGAACCCCGGGCCGCTCAAAGGAGGCAACGCCATCATCGGGAAACCGGAAGAGGCGAAGTACGGGTTCACCCGCGAACAGCTGGTAGAAGGGTACCGCCTTTTAAAAGAAAAAGGCGTGAAGCGGTTCGGCATTCACACGATGGTCGCGTCGAATGAACTCAATCCGCAATATTTCATCGACACGGCGGAAATCCTGTTCGACCTGATGCTGGAGATTTCCCGTTCCGTGGGGATCGCGTTTGAATTCGCGAACATCGGGGGCGGCATCGGCATTCCCTACAAACCGGAACAGGACGCCGTCGATCTGGAACGGGTGGGGGAGGGCGTACGGTTGTCGTACGACCGCCATGTCGCCGCAGGACTGGCGCCGTTCCGCCTCTACACGGAGTGCGGACGGATGGTGACGGGACCTTACGGGTGGCTGGTCGCGCGAGTCCGCCACATCAAGCGCACGTACAAAACCTACGTCGGGCTGGACGCCTGCATGGCGAACCTGATGCGTCCCGCGCTGTACGGCGCCTACCACCATATCTCCGTCCCCGCGAAGGCCGACCGCCCCGCCGACATGCTCTGCGATGTCACGGGGTCGCTCTGCGAGAACAACGACAAGTTCGCGATCGACCGCAGGCTGCCCGCCGTCGAGCCGGGGGATTTGCTGGTGATCCACGATGCCGGCGCGCACGGCCACGCGATGGGCTTCCAGTACAATGGCAAGCTCCGTTCGGCGGAACTGCTGCTCCGCGAGGACGGGAGCGTCGTGCCGATCCGGCGCGCGGAGACGGTGGAGGATTATTTCGCGACATTGGATTTCGAAGGGTTGAAAACCTTTCAGGCTTAATTGTGGGGAAACGACATGAACACAAGCGATATCAAGGTACTCGTGACCGGCGGAAGCGGGTTTCTCGGAATCAATCTCATCCGCTACCTTCGCGCCCAGGGGATTAAGGACATCCGTTCTATCGATCTGGTGGAATTCGATTATCCGGAGAAGGGTGAAATCGACGCGATTCAGGGCGACATCCGCGACAAGGCCGCGTTGGCGAAGGCGATGGAAGGCCGCGACTGGGTGATCCACACCGCCGCAGCGCTCCCGCTTTATTCGCCGGAGGACATTTACACGACGGATGTCGTCGGGACCGGTAATGTGCTGGCCGAAGCGAACGCGGTCGGCGCGGATCGCTTCGTGATGATTTCCTCGACCGCCGTCTACGGCGTGCCGGATCATCATCCGCTCTTTGAGACAGACCCATTGATCGGCGTCGGACCGTACGGCCACGCGAAAATCGAGGCGGAGGGCGAATGCCTGAAGGCGCGTGAACGCGGGCAGTGTGTCAGCATCCTGCGTCCGAAGTCTTTTATTGGACCGGAACGTCTCGGCGTTTTCGCGCTCTTCTACGATTGGGCGTATACCGGGCACGGTTTCCCGATGATCGGCAGCGGGAACAACCGGTACCAGCTGATGGACGTGGATGACCTCTGCCAGGCCATTTGGCTCTGCCTGACGCTTCCGAAAGAGAAGGTGAACGACACCTTCAACATCGGCGCCGAGGAGTTCACCACCATGAAGGAGGACTACCAGGCCGTTCTGGACGAGGCGGGCCACGAGAAAAAAATCCGCGGCCTGCCCGCCAAGCCGATCATCTGGACGTTGACGGTGCTTGAAAAGCTTCACCTCTCGCCGCTCTATCCCTGGGTCTACAGGACCGCCTGCGAGGATTCGTTCGTCAGCATCGACAAGGCGAAGAAGATCCTTGGATTCGCGCCGAAGTATTCCAACAAAGACGCACTGGTGCGCAATTACCGCTGGTACGTCAAGAACCTCGACTCGTTCAAGGGAAAGAGCGGCGTCTCGCACCGCGTCCCGTGGAAGCAGGGGATTCTCGCGCTCGCCAAGTATTTCTTCTAAACGGTTGACGACATGGTTAGGGAAAAAAGCGAATTGCGTTCACTGAAACGTCTCGGCTCGACGAAGACCGTCTATCCGGACGACTACACCCCCGGTGTTCTTGAAACGTTTCCGAACAAGCATCCAGACATTGACTACTGGGTGACGTTCAACTGTCCGGAATTCACCACGCTCTGTCCCAAGACGGGCCAGCCCGATTTCGCCCGCCTGACCATCCAGTACGTGCCGGACGGGAAACTGGTGGAAAGCAAATCCTTAAAGCTCTACCTGTTCAGCTTCCGGAATCACGGCGATTTCCACGAGGATGCCGTGAACCTGATTTTGAAGGATCTCCGTGCGTTGATGGAACCGAAGTACATCGAGGTGCTGGGGCGTTTCCTGCCACGGGGCGGTTTGTCCATCGACCCGTTTGTCTGCTGGGGGCGTCCGGGAACTGCCTACGAAGAGCTGGCGCAGCACCGCTTCGCTGAACACAACCTCGTTCCTGAGAAGGTGGACAACCGATGAAGACGGATGGCGCGGTCGTGATTCTTTCCGGCGGGCAGGACAGTACGACCTGTCTCGCACAGACGGTTTCCCTGTACGGCGGCAGGCGCGTGTACGCGATCACGTTCCAGTACGGGCAACGGCATGGGATCGAAGTGGAACTGGCACGCGAGGCCGCCGCGCATTTCGGTATCGCGGAACATAAGGTCATCCCGCTCGACTGGTACGGGCAGCTCACGACCAGCGCTTTGCTCGATACCCGCACCGATATCCGCCAGAAGGCGAATGCCGCGTGCCCGAACACGGTTGTCGACGGACGTAACATGCTGTTTCTGTTGCTGGGAGCGATCTACGCGAAAAACAAGGGCGTTCACGAACTCGTGACCGGCGTCTGCGAAACGGATTTCAGCGGGTATCCAGATTGCCGCGACGTATTCGTGAAGTCCTGCAACGTGACCTTGAACCTCGCGATGGATTATCCCTTCCGCGTCGTCACGCCGCTGATGGATTTGACGAAAGCGGAAACCTGGGCGCTCGCCGACCGCCTCGGCGTCTTCGCGTACATCCGCGAACACACGGTGACGTGCTACAACGGAATTCCCGGTGCGGGATGCGGCGAATGCCCCAGTTGCAAACTCCGCGCGCGAGGGTTGCGCCAATATCTCGAACAACGGGGGACGTTATGTTGACCGTTACAAAAGAATGTCATTTCGATGCCGCGCATCTGATCACCAACCACAAGGGACAATGCAAGAACCTGCACGGTCACACCTACCGCGTCCTCGTGAAAGTCGCCCAGTCCGATGACCGCGAAGACATGGTGATCGATTTCAAAGATTTGAAGCACGTCATGGAAGAGATGATCCTGGCACGGTTCGACCATTCGTTCATCTACAACACCGAAAGCCCGGCGGAAGCCGAAATCGCCGCCGTCGTCGCCAAGCACGGAATGAAGAGCGCGGGTATCCCGTTCCGTTCAACGGCGGAGAACCTTGCAAAATATTTTTTCAAAACCCTTTCCGCCCGTGTCCGCGTCATCTCGGTGCAGGTTTACGAAACCCCCGGCAACTGCGCGGAATACACGGAAGTGTGATAGGGAGGCCGATTCTATTCGTGCGCCCTGTGAAGCGGCCAGACGGTGTCACGCGGGGTCTTTGCGGACGGGAAGGAACAGACCGTGCGTCCGCCTTGGCCCAAGGAGGCAATGCCGTCGGCGATCTGCAACGTGGCTTCGCCACCCGTACGGGCAAGAAGGATGCTGGCGACCGTCAGGGCTTTCTCAAGGCCGTCTCCGCGCTTGAAGTTCCACACTTCGTCGGGTTGGGCGACGCGGTCCGGCCCGTCATAAATGGACTCGTTCGGCCATGCGGCGAGCGTCCGCAGAAGCTGGCGCGTATCCATCCCGTCCGCCCCCGCCACGCAGACGGGGTTGCGTTCGACGGCCGCCTTGCAGAACGGCGCGACTTCGGTGCGGGAGAGGTCGCGCAAGGCGTAGAAGGCAAGATCGACGGTCGGGTTTGAGGAACGCAGGGAAAGCAGTCGCGCCCATAGTTCCTCCCGGTTCATCTCCGGCGTGAGACCGAGTGGCGCCCCCTCCGGCACGAACCGCTTGGCCGCGGCGTCGGGCAACTTCGGCACGGTGACATCCGGCGCGCGCCCCTGCGCGGCGGCGGACGCGGGATCTTCGGACAGGAACGCGGCGAGGCACCCACTGAAGCTGGCGTAGGCGGACGGATCGATGGTCGCGTCGCGGTAAAGTGTATGAATCCAGCCGGTGCTGTGGGAGACGATCGTCACGTTCTCGTTTTCGAGTGCGCGTCGCGCCTGCGCGGAAATCTGCGTCCCGTTGAACCACATGGTTTTTGTGACGATGCGCCGGTTGTTCGTGAGGATGCCGTCGTCGAGCAGGAGGAAGTTCTGCGAGTGGAGAGGCGTCGCCATGAGGAAGATGTCTTCAAGCGGGAACCGGGCGACGAGAAACAGGGCGGCCGCGTAAAGCGCGGCGAGAGAGACGCATTCGCCCGCGCCAGTCGAGAATCCTTTCTTGTGGCGGAAGGCGTCCATCGCTTCGACGGTTTCGGTCTTCCAGTAGGGGATGACGTCGGGACCGTATTTGTCGAGCCCGAAATGGCGGCGGATGCCGATGTCGAAATAGTAGCTGTCGCCCTGATACCCGAAAAGGGCGTTTGACCGCGCGATCTCCTCCGGCGAGAGAAAAGCGCGGAACCGGTCAAGCTCGCGCTCCTGCCGCGTCAATCCCCACGTCTCCAGGTCGAGGTTGAAGATATAGTGATCCATGATGAACTGCTTGAGCCGCTGGACGCGCTTGTAAGGGCGCATCGACGCGAAACCGTCAAACCAGGGATCCTCGCGCCATGCCCAGATGCGGGGCGAAAGGATATTCGCCAGCACGAGGCTGTACATCAATTCGGGGAAAACGAAAATCTCCATATCGGAGAGGGTGACAGCCGCAGACCGACATTCATCGAGTCGTGTTTTCATGAGAGGTGGGTGGCTAGTGAGAGGTGGCTAGTGGTTAGGGTCAGCGCCGGGGTTCTGCGGCGACGCGGAACCCGACCGTTGCGAACGCGCCTTCTTTCTGGCGGCCTTCGCCCCGGAAAGTCGCCTTGCAGCTCTGGGCGTCGCTGTCCCACGCGCCGCCCCTGACGGCTTGCGCGGGCAGGCCGCGTTTCACGCCGGACTGGGCGTTGATCACGCTGGATGTCCACTCCCAGCAATTGCCGGACATATCGCGGCAACCGAACGCGCTCACGTTGTTCGGATAGGCGTCGACCGGCGTCGTACGTCCTCCGACACGGGTCATTTCGCGGTAAATGTCCGTGTAGACGAGGCCTGTACGTTGCGCGGTATCGCGCCAGCCGTCCACAACCCCTTTCTGCGAAATGGAGAGCAGCGAACGGAGGGGCACCGTCTTACCGTACATCTCGGTGGCCGGGAACACGTAGAGCGCGTTGGTTATGGAAGAGTCCGTCAGGAGCGCGGCTGCAGAGACGCCCCTGTAGTTGAACCGTGTCTGCAGAACGTTGCGCTTCGGGCTGTAGCGAAGTTCGGGCGGGTTCCCCCAGGGGTATGTCCGTTTATTCGGACCGGAAGCCGCCCATTCCCATTCCGCTTCCGTCGGCAGGCGGAAAACCCAATTCGTGTTCAAGGTCCCGAGCCAGTCGCAGTACGCGCATGCGGCGGCGTAGGTCACGCCGGTGACGGGGTGCCGCCCCGTCCCCGCGCGGGGCTTGCCCCGCCGCCAGAACTTCGGAGGGCGCACGGGGCTGTTGGTCAACTGGACGCACCGTGCATACTCATCGTTCGTGACCGGGAACTCGGCGAGCCAGTACGCCCGTTCGATCGGCGCGGCTTCGCCGTTGTTTACGCCCACTCCGTGGGAAAACCGGAAACCCGGGTTCGCGGGGATGGGGCAATACCCGGGAAGAGCTTCTCCGGCCCGCGCCCAGACAGCCAACAACATTCCAAGTCCCCAGATCAAGACGTTCATGCCATTTCTCCTTCCAACGGCGGATAAGGATAGCAGAAAAACGCCCCGAACGAAAATGTTTTGTTTCATCCCGTCAAGATTTTGTGAAAAACAGGATTGCAAAGGGGGTGGCTTTTCTGCTAAACTAACCCTTTCACGTCTGCGAAAGGTATCGGCGGCGGGCCGGGTGGTCTGATTTGCAGGGATGCCGGAGGCAGGCAGGACAAACGAACAAACGTCGGCGGGGAGGGTTTCTCCGCAGACGGGAATCAACAGCATGGCAATTCGCAAGCCTATGGCTCGCACGCCCAAAACGGGGCCGAAATACGATGCGATGGCGTCGATTCTGAACGCACAGCAGGTGCAGTTCACGGCGGGTTCCATCATCGAGGGAACCATCAGCGCAATCAACGGAAACGACGTCTTTGTCGATATCGGATACAAGTCCGAGGGCGTTGTCAACGTCAATGAATTTGATGCCGAACCCAAGATCGGCGAAGTCGTCAACGTGATGCTGGTCGAGCTTGAGAACGAGCGCGACGGCTCAGTGAACCTTAGCAAGAAACGTGCGGACGAGAAGATCCGCTGGGACGAGGTTCTCGCCAAGTACACCGAAGGCTGTGTCGTTACCGGTACGATCACAAGCAAGGTGCGCGGCGGTTTGATCGTCGATGTCGACGGCGTCGACGCCTTCCTTCCTGGATCCCAAGTGGACGTC
The DNA here is from genome assembly GCA_017962315.1 of Kiritimatiellia bacterium. GTDB lineage: Bacteria > Verrucomicrobiota > Kiritimatiellia > RFP12 > UBA1067 > RGIG8368. Next base: position 24,190 of record JAGCVN010000053.1, on the reverse strand, counting down.
ACCCCAGTCCACGACCCGGATCCGTACCTCAACCAGACCTACGAGTTCAAGGTTATCAAGATCAGTAACGAGCGCCGGAACATCATCATCTCCCGCCGCGAATTGATCGAGGAGCGTCAGGCGGACCGCAAGCGCGAGCTGCTTTCCACGCTGGTGAAGGATGCCCGCGTCAAGGGCAAGGTCAAGAACATCACTGAGTTCGGCGCGTTCGTCGATCTCAACGGCATCGACGGCCTGCTCCACATCACGGACATGAGCTGGGGCCGTGTCAAGCACCCGGGCGAGCTGTTGAAGGTCGGACAGGAACTCGAAGTCGTCATCCTCGACGTCGATCTGGAGCGCGAGCGCGTCTCCCTCGGCCTCAAGCAGGCTTCTGAGAATCCGTGGGTCAACATCGAGACCCGTTACCCGGTCGGGAGCCGTTTGCACGGCAAGGTGGTCAACCTCGTCCCGTACGGCGCGTTCGTCGAGATCGAGCCGGGTATCGAGGGGCTGGTCCATGTTTCCGAGTTCTCCTGGACGAAGCGTGTCGCCCGGGCTTCCGACGTGTTGAACGTCGGCGACGAGGTGGACGTAGTTGTCCTCAGCATCGATTCGGAAAGCCAGAAGATCGCGCTCGGCATCCGCCAGACGGAAGCCAACCCGTGGGATACCGTCCAGGACCGCTACCCGGTGGGTAGCCGCGTTTCCGGCAAAGTTCGTAACTTCACCACCTACGGCGCGTTCGTCGAGCTGGAAGAGGGTATCGACGGCATGATCCACGTCTCGGATATGTCCTGGACGCGCAAGATCAACCACCCCTCCGAAGTCTTGCAGAAGGGTCAGCAGGTCGAGGCGATTGTCCTCGAGGTCAATTCCGACGACCAGCGCATCAGCCTGGGCCTGAAGCAGACGCAGGACGATCCTTGGAGCTCCATCACCGACCGTTACAAGATCGGTCAGCTCGTCAAGGGCAAGGTCTCGAAGATCGCCTCCTTCGGCGCGTTCATCGCGCTGGAAGACGGGGTCGACGGCCTCGTGCACATTTCGCAAATCAGCGACCAGCACGTCGAGAAGGTCAAGGACGCGCTCAAGGCCGGCCAGGAGGTCGAGGCCCGCATCGTCAAGATCGACCGCGACGAGCGCCGCATCGGCCTCAGCATCAAGGCCGTCAACATGAGCGACGCCGAGCTTGCCGATCTGGCGAACGACACGACCACCATTGTCGAGCCCAAGATCAAGTCCGGCGAAAACCTGGGCGATCTGGCCTCCGCGTTCGATGACGCCTTCGCGCAGAGCGAGGAATGGCGTCCCGGCTCGCAGGAGTAGGAACGGGGCCGCCGCGCCCGGCCGTCAACCGGGCGCGGCTACGTAGCAACGAGTTTTCAGAATCGAGGAGTTTTACCCATGAAGATGACATGGCAGCCTTCTAAGATCAAGCGCGCCCGTAAAATCGGGTTCCGCGCCCGCATGGCCACCCACAGCGGCCGCAAGATCCTCAGGAACCGCCGTCGCAAGGGACGTCTGCGCCTGACGCAGGTATAACGGCATCCACGGACTCGAACTGCGGAATGAAGAACACCGCACACGAAAACGCGGAAACGCCTTTTCCCGCGAACGTTCCCGAATCCGCATCCGCCGCGCCCGGGAAGGCCCGCCTCCCGTCACGCCGCTATCCGGCGGTCTTCGACGAGAAAAAGGTCTTCCGGGCGCGTTCGCTTGTCGTGTGGGTCGCCCGGGGTTCCGCCGACGGCCGAAAGGCCGGGGTGGTCGTCTCCAAGCGGACGTTCCGACGGGCTGTGGACCGCAACCGGGCCAAGCGCCTGATGCGCGAGGCGTTCCGGCTGCTCCGTCCCGCATTCGCGCCGGATGTCGAACTGATCCTGGTCGCCCGCGCGGGGATCGCCGGGCTTTCATGCACGGAGGTCTCGCGCGACCTTGCGTATGTGGCGAGGAAGTCGGGGATCTATGCGGACGGGCAGGGCGATGTCCATCGTTGAGGCGCTCTCCCGCTTGGGTGTTTCCGTCCTGGTGTCGCTGGTGCGGGCCTATCAGGTCACGCTTTCCCCCCATCTCGGAAATTGTTGCCGCTTTACCCCGTCCTGTTCCAACTACTGCATCGAGGCGTTGCGCGTCCACGGTGTTTTCAAGGGGTGCTGGTTGACCTTCAAACGTTTGATGCGCTGCCGTCCGTTCGGTCCTTCCGGTTACGACCCCGTGCCCCCGAAAAGAACGAAAAACGAAGAAAACGAGAAACGATGAACACGAAAGAAAAGCTTCTTGCCCTTTTTCTGGGCTTCTGCCTTGTCGGCTGGATTTTTTATTCCTTCCAGGTCGATAAGCGAAACCGCATCGTGCGCCAGAAGGCGATGCAGGAGGCCCAGGCGGCTGCGGCGACCAATGCCCCCGCCATCCTCCCTGTCGATACCACGTTGAGTGCCGCGCCTGCGTCTGCGGCCCCTGCGACCGCGACCAACGCTCCGGCGGCCGACTCCGCCCCCGCCTTGGCGAAGCCGGAACGCCCTGAGGAGTGCGTCGAACTTTCCGACGAGGATGTCACACTTTCGTTCTCATCCTGGGGCGGCACCCTCCGGTCTGCGACGCTGAAGCGCTATGCCGGGAAACCGGGGAAGATCTCGGAGGAGAATCCCCCCGTCACCCTTGGCTCGACGGATGAACCCTTCCTCCGCCTGTACGGACTTCCGGGAATCGCGGCGAACGCCTCCTATTACGTCAAACGGGAAGGCACCAACGTGGTCTTGTTCACCGCCACGTCCGCTTCCGGGTTGCAGGTTACGCGCCGGTTTGAACTTCTCCCCGGCCACCGCCTCGCGGTGAAAGACGTGTTTACGAACACATCGGCCGGCCCCCTTTCGCTTTCTTCGAACAGCGTCAGCCTCGGCGCGCTCTCGCGCGGCGAGTCCGCACAGGATCTGCTCTCGGTGGACACCCTGCCGGTCGCGGAAAAGCCGAAGGTCAAGTTCTGGGGGAGCGACAAGCAGGTCGGCCGTTTCCTCGTTGGCGGTTCCGCCAGCGGGTTCGGATGCGGCGGCTCCTCGTCCGCGGTCGGGATGCCGGAATCCACTACGGTTCCGGTTGAAGAGCCCCAGCGGTGGATCGCGCTGAAGAGCCGGTTCTTCCTGACGGCGCTCGCCTCGACGGTTCCGAACGCCGGGTTTCAGTTCACCGCCGCGCGCGACACCGCCCGCCCGAACTATTTCCTGAAGGAGCTTTCCGCCCGGATGCGGTTCCCGGAAAAGGGGTTGAACCAAGGCGAGTCGTTTGAACGAGACTACACATTCTTCATCGGACCGAAAAAGCTTTCGCTGTTGCAGGCCTTCGGGAACAAGCTCGACGACGTGATGGACTTCGGCATGTGGTCCTGGTTCTGCAAGCTGCTTGTGCCCACGTTGAACGGCTTCTACCGCGTCATTCCCAACTACGGCATTGCGATCATCCTCTTGACGTTCCTGGTCCGCCTGATCTTCTGGCCGCTCACGCACAAGAGCACGGAGGGAATGAAGAAGATGCAGGAGATCCAGCCGATCATCAAGGAACTCCAGAAGAAGTTCAAGGACAACCCGCAGAAGCTCCAGCAGGAGACCTTCGCCGTTTACCGCGAACACAAGGTGAACCCGCTCTCCAGCTGTCTGCCGATGCTGATCCAGATTCCCGTGTTCATCGCGCTGTTCTACGTGTTGCGCAACTCGGTGGAACTCCGCTACGCGCCGTTCCTGTGGATCGCCGACCTCAGCGAGCCGGAAAACCTCTTTGCGAAAGTCCTGCCGATCCCGTTGAACATCCTGCCGATCCTGATGGCGGTGACGATGGCGTTGCAGAGTTACCTCACGCCTTCTGCGGGCGATCCCCGCCAGCAGCGCATGATGATGGTCATGATGCCGCTGATGATGCTGTTCATGTTCTACTCGTTCCCCGCCGCGCTCTCGCTTTACTGGACGGTGAGCCAGATTCTGGCAATCGTCCAGATGTGGATGATCCACCGCAAGGGAAACAAGGGCGGTAGCGGAACCGGAACGGCGCAGGACGCGCCGCCGTTGACGCGGCAGCAGCGCCGCCATGCGTGAGAATGCGAGGGGAGGGACTTCCGATGCCGATCTATGAATATGTCTGTGCCGCGTGCGGCAAGACGTTTGACCACCTCGCGAAATCGTATTCCGCGCCCGCGCCGGGGTGTCCTGCGTGTGGCTCGTCCCGTGTGGAGAAGCAGCTTTCGACCTTCTCCCAGACCTCCGCGACGCCGGCCGCTTGTCGTTCCTGTCCGTCATCGGAAGGGGGCGGGGGACATGGTTGCGGTTGCGGCTGCGGGTGTTGCCATCACGGTTGAGTATGAAGAGCGGAAATCTGATGAAAAGGACGTTCCCGATCAACGTCCTGTTGGAGGGACGGCGCGTCTTGGTCGCCGGGGGCGGGAAAGTCGGACAGCGGAAGGTCGAACTCCTGCTGGATTCCGGCGCGGAGATTTTGGTCGTGGCCCCGGTCGTCACGGAAGAACTTGCCTCGCTTGCGCGGCAAGGCCGTGTCTTGCTGCGCACCGCTCCGTTCCAGCCGTCCGACCTGGAGGGGGCCGCCCTCTGTTTCGCCTGTTCAGACGACCGGAAGGTGAATCACGGAATCCTTCAGGCGGCGCGCGAAGCGAAGGTCCTATGCTGTTGCGCCGACGGAAACTGGCCGGACGGCGATTTCGTCACCCCTGCGATTATCCGTTCCGACGACCTCACCCTGGCGGTCTCCACCGGCGGAAAGTCCTGCCGTCTCGCCCGGTTCGTGAAGGACAATCTGCGCCGCCACATCGAGGCGGTTTCTGCGACAGACCTTGTGATCATGGGGACCAGCCACGAGTGTCTTTCCGCCGAGGAGCGCCAGCCATTCCAACTGCCGCCGGAAGAACGGAAGCGGGTAGGGGAGATGATCCGCAAGGTATGGGGTGTCCAGGAGTTCATCTTGCTCAACACGTGCAACCGCATCGAACTGATCGCCGCCGTCTCGCAAGAAGAAGGTGCGGACGCACTCTTGCGCCGGCTTCTCCGTTTCGACCGTCTGCCGTCCGGTGGTTATTACGTCAAACGGGGGTATGAGGCGTTCGCGCATTTCTGTTCCGTCACGGCGGGGATGGATTCGCAGACGCCCGGCGAGTTCCACGTCGTCGCGCAGGTCAAGGACGCGCTGGCGGAAGCAGAGGCCGAAGGCTGGGCGGGCGCGGTCATGCACGAACTTGCCGATGCCGCGTTCCACGTCTCGAAGGACATCCGGCACGCCATCGGTGCGTTGTTGGACGTGCAGGAGATCGAGGATGTCGCGCTTCATTTTCTCGACCATGCGGCCAGAATCCTGAACGGTCGCCGCCGTGCGCTGGTCATCGGCACGGGGGTGCTGGGAACGGGGGTCTTGAAGGGATTGCAAGCGCGCGGGTATGTCTGCACATGGGTGTACCACCGGAACCGTCCTGATGCGTCGGTGGATGTCCGCGTGATCCAGCTGGACGACCTTCCCTCCGTTCTTCCGGAAGCCGATCTCGTCGTCAGCGCGGTGGATGTGAAGGAACCTGTGGTGCGGGCCGGTTCCCCGATGAATCCGGAAGGGGCGCTGTTGATCGACCTCGGTATGCCGCGAAACCTCGACCCCGCGTTGGCGTCCCCGTCCGTCGTGATTGCGGATCTCGACGTGCTGAAACACTGGTACCGCACGCGCAACGGTTCGCTCGGCCGCGCGATGGCGATTTGCCGAAGCGTCCTGGACGAACACCGTGAAATTTACGACCGGATTCGTTCGAGTTTGCAAGGCGGCCGGGCGAATGGCCAGTCCTGAAACGCTGTCTGAAAGGGGCGGCGTTCCCCGCTTCCCCGTCGCCAACCGCATCCACTTTCCCCCGTCCTCTGCGTCTTGCCTATAAGTTCGATTGGCGACAACCGAAACAACTTGTAGAGACAACATCCTTCTTTCGCCGCGCATGGCGCGGCGTTTTCATAACCGCGCATGGTTGTGTGCGGAAGAAGCAAACGTTGTTCAAGTTGTTTTCAGAAACTTACCCCCATCTACATTCCCGCACGCAGCGCGGGCGGGGGGCGCACCTTCATGGATGCCTTTCGGCATGGATCTACATTCCAGCGCGCAGCGCGGGCGGGGGGCTTGCCTATGAAATGCCATTTATCCACATGAATACTCCCGCGCACCGCGTGGTCGGACCGCTTTGCGTTAAAATTTTTCACGTCCGCCGAAGGGGTATTGTTGAAACGCAGAGATGCGGTAGAACGATCGGATTTGCGCGGGCAACCAAATTCATAATACACCCGTTAATTCCGTCCGGTACACTAACACACGGATTTGTTCGCCGTTAACGCGGCTCACTTCCTCCTCGCGAACGCCGTCAGGCGTGAGCAAATCCGTTTGTTGGCTTTCATTGGTATGGGTGGACAAGGATGATTTTTGAACAAGGATGATTCCCGTTCCACTAAAAACTACGAAGAGCCAAAGAATTGCACACAACGCGCTTGTCACGAAAAATGTTGAAGAGCCGAAAACTTCGGGGCTTGCAAGCCGTGGGAAAAGACGTTATACTCCCCCCGTTCATTGGATAGGCGGATTGGTTGCCGCCTGTTTGTTCAAAAGGAGGAATCCATGAAGACGAGTCGTATGTTGGTTTGTGTGTCCTTTTCCCTGCTCTGCGCCGCTTTGTCGCCGGCGTTCGGTCAAGGGAATCTTCGGTATTCGATTACCGTTTCGAAGTTTGAGAACAAGGCGAACTGGACTGGGCAGTGGGATCTCGGGCATGCGTGGGGTGAGATTCTGACCGATTCGCTCCAGCAGACGGGGCGGTTCATCGTCCTCGGGGAAGCGGATATGCGCAACGAGGCGATGCGCGAACAGGATCTGGTCGACAGCGGACGTATGGCCGGCGGCAAGAAGGCGCCGAAGAAAGGTAACATGACCCCCGCTCAGTTGCTCGTGAAAGGGGCGATTACGCACGTCCAGCAATCCACCACCGGTGGTGGCGGAGGACTCGGTTTCCGGGGTATTCGTCTCGGCGGCGGCACGGATTCGGCGGAGATCAACGTAACGATTTACCTGGTCGATTCCCAGACCGGTCAGGTCAAGGGTTCCAAGAGCATCATCGGGAAAGCCGGGCGTACCGGATTGAGTCTCGGATACGTCGGAAACGCGCTCGGCGGGTTGACCGGCGACCTTGCCGGGTTCAAGAAGGACAACGTGGGCAAGGCGACGGCGGACGCGGTGAACCAGACGGTCGAATACCTTATCGCCCAGCTTGGCTCGATTCCCTGGCAGGGAACCGTGATCCTCGCCAAGCCGGACAAGATCATCATCAACCGCGGCACGCGCGAAGGCGTCGCGGTCGGACAGGTTTTCGATGTCGGTTCGGTGGAGGTCTTGACGGATCCCGACACCGGGGAAGTGCTGGACGAGGAGATGAAGAAGGCGGGGCAGATTCGCGTCACCACCGTCAAAGAGAAAATCGCGACCTGCGAACCCGTTTCCGGGAGCGGATTTGAAAAAGGGATGTCGGTTCATCCCGCCCGTTAACCGGGTGCTAAAAAAGTTTCATTTTTTTGTTGACGGGAGCGGGGTGCATATAGTAGTATGCGCCCCGTTCAAGCGACACCCAGTCCTTGAATCGGCAGCGAAACGGAATTCCCCCAAAGACCGTGTGCGTGCGAACGCCGCTGCTGAATAATATATGTCCTCCCTGGCGGCGGGTAAAAGTTTTGCTTTTACTCGCCGTTTTTCGTTGCCTGATTTTATTCGCACCGCAGGATTGACGGGGAGGGGAATTCTTGCTAAACTAGAGTCCCGATTGCGTGAGCTTCCCCTCGGGTTGTCCCGTGGCGGGGGTTGCGTAGAAAGAGAAGGTGATTTTCATGCGTCGTCAAGACATCCACAAGGTTCTCATTATCGGTTCTGGCCCTATCGTCATCGGTCAGGCTTGCGAGTTTGACTATTCCGGGACCCAGGCCTGCAAGGCCCTTCGCGAGTGCGGCTACGAAATCGTCCTCGTCAACTCGAACCCCGCCACTATTATGACAGACCCGGTCATGGCGGATGCGACTTATATCGAACCGTTAAATGTCAAACGCATCGCGCAGATCATCGAGAAGGAGCGCCCGGACGCGCTTCTGCCGAATCTCGGAGGACAGACCGGCCTGAACCTTTCCACCGAACTGGCGAAGACCGGCGTGCTGGAGAAGTATCACGTCCAGGTGATCGGCGTGAACCTCGACGCGATCGAACGGGGCGAGGACCGCGAGGTCTTCAAGGAGACGATGGCTTCGCTCGGCATCGAGACGCCGCGCAGCGAGACGACCCATTCGCTTGAGGAGGCGGAACGGATCGCTGCGAAACTCGGCTACCCGGTCGTCGTCCGTCCCGCCTACACGATGGGCGGCGAGGGCGGCGGGCTAGTCTACAACGTGGAAGAACTGCGCGTCATCGCCGCCCGCGGCCTTGAGGCGTCCCTCACCAACCAGGTGCTGATCGAAGAATCCGTCGCCGGGTGGGAGGAGCTGGAAGTCGAAGTCGTGCGCGACGAGAAGAACCAGTTGATTTCCGTCTGCTTCATCGAGAACATCGACCCGATGGGCGTACACACCGGCGATTCGTTCTGCGCCGCGCCGATGTTGACGATCTCCGACGAGGTGAAGAACCGCCTTCAGGATTACGCCTGGCGCATCGTCGAACGGATCGGCGTCATCGGCGGCACGAACGTCCAGTTTGCCCACAATCCGAAGGACGGGCGTATCGTGATCATCGAAATCAATCCGCGCACGTCGCGTTCTTCCGCGCTCGCCTCGAAGGCGACGGGATTCCCGATCGCGCTGGTCTCCGCGAAGCTCGCCAGTGGCATGACGCTCGACGAAATGTCCTACTGGCGTGACGGCACCCTTGAGAAGTACACGCCGAGCGGCGACTACATTGTGTTGAAGTTCGCGCGCTGGGCCTTCGAGAAGTTCCGCGCTTCCGAGGACAAGCTCGGCACCCAGATGAAGGCGGTCGGCGAGGTCATGTCCATCGGCAAGACCTACAAGGAGACCTTCCAGAAGGCGATCCGTGCGTTGGAGAAGGGCCGCGCCGGACTTGGATTCGCGAAGGACTTCAACAAAAAATCCCTCGACGAACTCTTGGCGTTGCTTCAGACGCCCTCCAGCGAACGCCAGTTCATCCTGTACGAGGCGCTCCGCAAAGGCGCCACCGACGAACAGTTGTGGAGCCTTACCCACATCAAGCGTTACTTCATCCAGCAGATGCGTGAACTGGTGGAAGAGGAGGAGCGCCTCCTGCAGTATCGCGGTACGCTTCCGCCGGACGACCTGCTGGTTCAGGCGAAGAAAGACGGTTTTTCCGACAAGTATCTGGCGAAACTGCTCGGAATCAAGGAGAAGAACATCCGCGCCCGCCGCGAGGAACTCGGCTGTGTCGAAACCTGGCACCCCGTCCCGGTCAGCGGCGTGGACAATGCCTGTTACTATTATTCGTCGTACAACGCGCCGAAGAACGAGGTCGCCGCGAGCGACAACAAGAAGAAGGTAATGATCCTCGGCGGCGGACCGAACCGCATCGGGCAGGGTATCGAGTTCGACTACTGTTGCGTCCACGCCGCATTCGCCCTGCGCGAACTCGGCTACGAGACGATCATGGTCAACTGCAACCCGGAAACCGTTTCGACCGACTACGACACCTCCGACAAACTCTACTTTGAACCGGTCACGGTCGAAGACGTCCTCCAGATCTACCGCCAGGAAAAGCCCCTCGGCGTGATCGTCCAGTTCGGCGGACAGACGCCGCTGAACATCGCGCGCGAACTCGCCGAAGCCGGCGTCAACATCCTCGGCACGAGCATCGATTCGATCGACGCGGCGGAAGATCGCGACATCTTCCGCCACATGATGGACCGCCTCGGCATCCCGATGCCGGAATCCCGCATGGCGTCCGACCTCGACGAGGCGTTGAAAGCGGCCGGCGAACTCGGATATCCGTTGATGATCCGCCCCTCCTTCGTGTTGGGCGGACGCGGCATGGAAGTCATCTACGACGAGATCATGCTGCGCGAATACGTCGATGCGGCGGTCGGCGTCACGCCGGACCGCCCGCTGCTGCTCGACCGCTTCCTGCAAGAGGCGTTGGAGTGCGAGGCGGACGCGCTTGCCGACGGCGAGGATGTCTACATCCCGACGGTGATGGAACACGTCGAACTCGCCGGTGTCCATTCGGGCGACTCCGCCTGCATGATTCCGCCTGTCTCCATTTCCGAAGGGCACATGCAGACGATTCTCGACTACACGCGCAAGATCGCCCGCCAGTTGCACGTCGTCGGGTTGATGAACATGCAGTTCGCAATCGAGAAGGACAAGGTGTACGTCATCGAGGCCAACCCGCGCGCCTCGCGTACGGTGCCGCTGGTCTCTAAGGTCTGCGGGACGCAGATGGCCCGTATCGCGACGGAATTGATGCTCGGCAAGAAGGTTGCGGAACTGGAGCTCAAGCCGAAGAACATCCCGTACTACGGCTGCAAGGAGGCTTGCCTCCCGTTCAAGAAGTTCCCGGAGGTCGATCCCGTCCTCGGACCTGAAATGCGTTCGACGGGCGAAGTGCTGGGTATGGCGTCTTCCTTCGGCCTTGCCTACTACAAGGCGGAAGAGGCGGCCAATACGGAGCTCCCGACGGACGAGGGGACGATCCTCATCAGCCTCTCCGAAAAGACGGAATCCGCCGTCCATGCGGCGAAAGAGTTCGTGAAGCTGGGCTTCTCGCTCATCGCCACGAGCGGGACCGCGCAGTGGCTGAAGGATCACGGCGTTCCTGCGGAGACGGTCGCCAAGATCAACGAAGGCCGCCCGAACGTCCTTGACGTGATTGTGAACAAACAGGTCTGCCTGATTATCAACACGCCTTCGGGACGCCGCGATTCGCGCGCGGACGACTCCTCGATCCGCAAGGCCGCGTTGAAGTACAATGTCCCTTACCTCACGACGGTCGCGGCGGCGCTCGCCTCGGCGCAGGGTATCCGTTCCGCCCGTGACGGGCAGGGGGGCGTCAAATCCCTTCAGGAATACCACTCCGAAATTCGGTAGCGGGGGCGACGAAACTGTAAACTCGAATTACGGGCACGGCTCAATTACGCTTGTCCCTCCCGTAGAGGCACCGGGCTCGAATGCCGGGAGCGACAAAACTGTTCCGTCTGCTGGGTAAGTCCAACGGATAAGGGAGTTTTTTCAAATACCGTACCGCCAATACCGAGTTGCCTCCGCAGATCCTGTGTTTCCGGAATTCTTTCCAGTTGTCCATATCCGCCTCCTGTTTCGGCATGGGAGGAAAGGAAAAGGATGAGAAGGGGGAACAGGAAGAAAAGTGGCCGCATCCGTCATTTTTCCTTCCGCGTCCCCATCCGTTCGCGGAAATTCGGCGTCAGAGCGTCGCGGTGGCGGAGGAGGGCGCGGCAGAATTCGACGGGGAACGGCGCCCCCGTCTTCCGCTCCACCGCCTCCGAGATCTCCTCCGCAGACGCCCCTTTGTCGATCAGCGGGAGCGCGACCGCGAACATCGGACGGGCATCCCTTCCCGTCTGGCGGGGGTGGGGATCGGATTCGGTCGGGAAGAAGCAATACCGGTTTTGTATAAAATATTCGCCGATAAACCGCATTCTGCGATTCACTCTATTTATCATTGTTGCATCATCATTGTAATACTTATTACGACCTCGGTGAAATACTTCAGGAAATACATTGAATGTCGATGGGTCCGTAATCGATCCCGACCAGACAATCACGATTGACCTTGAATAATGCGGGGCTGGATATGAATCGTCGATACATGGAAGCCGCTTCAACGCCTGCGCGACATCGACCCGCCTGTTCGTGCTTCCCGTATAGATGAAATAGTCGACACAGTCGGTTAGATACGTCCAGAAAATGCGGTCTTTTTCCCCGAGTTTTTCTTTTTTTTAGTCGGGGTTGACTCACGCGCCGTAAAGTTTTGTATTCCGCGTCCAGAGAAGAGATTCGGGGATTGGAGGGAGATTCGTCACGACGCCGAAGATCGGTTGCTTCGGGGAAGGCCATTGCAGAAGGTTCTCCGCGTAGATTCCGTTTATGTAAAGCTCGTTTCCAACGCGGCTAACGACGTAAGGCGGCGGAATATACCTTCCCCCCGATGAAAACAAGCCCGGTTTCGACCGGCGGCACGTTCGTGGTCCCCAGCACCTCGACCGCCGATCGCGTCTCTACGCACATGGGACGCTTCGCGAAGGCGGCGGACGCCAGAATCAGCACACATACTATCGCATAACCCGTTTTTATCAGAACCTCCATCCCTTCACCTTTGCGCCGTCTCCGCGAAGACGAGGGAGGAGAAGCCTAAAACGAATATCCCCCAAAGCCGTATCCAGTGAGCATGGAGGAATGTGTAATTTGTTTTTTCATTCGGCTACGTGTACTACATATTGAAATTCTTGTCGATGAGAAAAAATTGATTCCCTGCCTTCCGTGGCGTAGGGGGACAAACGTGGCGCAAAGCGGTCACAGCATCGAGAGCAGCAGACGTTTGGGGAGTCCGGCGAAACAGGAGTAGGAGCCCTCGATCCGTTCCACGAAGATCTCGCCGATCCGGCTGATTCCGAACGCCCCCGCCCGCGTCATCGGTTCGCCCGTCGCGACGTACCAGTCGATTTCACCGTCGGTCAACGCCTTTATTTTAGCGGAGGCGGATTCGCACGCGGTTTGCGAAACGGTCTTTCCGTCGCGGAGACGGCAGAGCGAAATCCCCGACCAGGCCTTCACAACCCGCCCGCTTAGCAGGGAGAGGAAGCGGCGAGCCTCTTCCGTGGATCCAGGTTTTCCGAGAATTTTGCCGTCGATTTCGACGACCGTGTCCGCGCCGAGTGCGACGGCGTCCGTCGGACATTGCGGGAGGGCGCGTTCCGCCTTCCGGCGCGCGTTCTCGCAGACGGTCGCTTCGGGTGTCACAAGCGCGACCTCTTCGACCTCAACCGGCAGGACGGTGAACGTCAGGTCGAGTTCGCGCAGGATCTGGCTGCGTTGCGGGGAAGCGGACGCGAGGTAAATCATTTCGCGGTTCCGTCCTTCTTCTCCCGTGCCTCCATCTGCTGGGCGAGGAGCTGGAAGAAGATTTCCTGTAGCATCGGCCGGGCCTCGTCGTCGAACTTGCGGAGAGAGGCAACCTCAGAGGTCGGGAGCCGCAAGCCGATGGTGATGGTTCCGTCCTCCGCCTTGGCGACACCGAAGAGGCCTGGCTCTCCCGGGGGAGGGAGGGAGAGCAGCTGTTCGCGGCGGATACCGGGGATGATGGAGAACGATTTCAATAGAAACGCGGAGGGATGCAGCCGGGTCCCTTGGACGAGTATACCGGAGTCGAACCAGGAATCGAAAGAAAGCTCCTTATCGAGCGTCTGGACGCTTGGCAACGGATGCAGGATCTTCTCCCATCCTTCCTCCGCGAGCGGCCGGTCCGGACCGAGCATCACGATCAATTCCCCGTCTTTCACGAACGTCTCCATCACGGTTTTCTGGAGGAAGAGTTTGAGCACCATCTGGAGCAGGGCATCGGTAGGCGAATTCTCCTGCGGTTTGTTCTGTTTCGCGAGTTCCGCCTTGAATCGGTACACGGTCGTGTCCAGTGCCTGCCGGGAGGGCAGGGCCGTCCATTTGAGCGCACCGTCCGCACGGGGAAGTTTCGCCGCGGTCTCGGCGAGATCCGTGCCCTCTGCGACATTCGCGCAGGAGAGGAAGCATAGTCCTTTGCCGTCGCTTGTTTCCGTCAGGACAGACATGGCGGGACCCTTTAACACCGATTCGGGGAGAAGGGGGAGCAACGGCTCGAAAAGTCCGGCGTAGGGTTCGGGGATGTAATTTTTGGTGAAGGACGGCGGCTGGCTGTTGGAGGCGCACGCGAAGAGGGGGGTGTGGGGAATCCGTGCGAGCAGCTTGGAGGGCGGGGCAAGCCAGAGGCGCGCGTTCGCCGCCAGTTTGGAGGTGTCCACCGGAATTCCCCGGACGGCGAGGCCGATGCCTTGCGAACGTACGTCAAGGGTGACGAGCGCGGTCGGGAAATTCTTCAAGATCTCCGTGCAGATGTCGTATCTCGCGATTTCGGGCGAAAACAGGGGAAGAAGGCCGGCGAACCGTTGCGCGTTGACGAGGAAGCGGAAGGTGCCGGGAAGCATGTCGAGCGGGGCCTTGATAAAACGGTCTCGCACCTTCCAGCCCCAGTCTAGCGTTTCCCGCGAACGGGTCATTAAGGCGAGCGTGCCGTCGAGCGACAGGTGGACTTCGGGGGCGCGGTTGGTGGTGGCGGGCTCACGGAGCGTGTAGGCGTCCGGGCCGCGTTCGACACGGGTTTTGTAAAACGCAGAGGCGGCCTCCAGCAGGCGTTCGCCGCGGTCGATCATCGGCACGATTGCTAGGACGGACGGGTTGTTGTCGGACAACGGCTTTCCGGTGTCTAGCGCCGTGACGAACCGGATCGGCTTGTTGAGCATTAACCAGTGGTTGACGGGTAGGGGAATGTTTTTGGCGAAAAATGCGTCCATGTTCCCGCTGTACGAGGACAAGCCCGTTTTGCGCTCGAAACTGGTGACGCTTTGCCTCGCAGATTCGTAACTGTCTATCTCCAGGATGGAGACGAAAAGCGGATCCGCACGGACGGCGGAGGCAAGCAGGAAAAGGGCGAAGAGGCTTTTTTTCATGGGTAGGCTCCGATTTACCGGTCGATGCGCTGGACGGATGTTCCCTCGCCGGAGAGGCGTTCGATCACGCTTCCCCTGCCTATGCAGTGCAACGCGCCGATGACAAAGAAATACCGGGTGTCCGGCTGCGCGAGGATGCGTTTTCGGATTCGTTCCGCCATGCGGAGATTGCGGTCGTCCAGCAAGATTTTTTCAAACCGGCCGCGAAGGGTCGAGGGATAGTCCGCTTCGGCTCGTTCGACCTCTTCGGTCAGTTTTTTTTCGCTGCCCGTGCAGTAGGCGGCAAGGAGACGGTCGAACGGTTTTTCGCCTTTTTTTCGCAACGCATCCACGTCGTCCAGCGAGAGGCGCAGTATTTCGATGAACTCCCCGTTTGTGAACGACCGCATGGCGGCAAGCTGCTCTTTGGCGGTTTCGAGTCCTCCGGTTTGTTTGCCGTTAGCAACCGCCTGTTTGTAGAAGACTTGATCCAGCGGATCGATGCCGATATTGCCGATCTGCTGTTCGAACAGGAAGATGGAAAACGAAAACGCCCACAATTCCATCCGGTCGAGCGAGGAAAGGGGGAATCCGGGGGAAATGTTCCGCATGAATCGTTCGCATCGGGAATAAAGGT
This sequence comes from Kiritimatiellia bacterium, assembly GCA_017962315.1. Classification (GTDB taxonomy): domain Bacteria; phylum Verrucomicrobiota; class Kiritimatiellia; order RFP12; family UBA1067; genus RGIG8368. The sequence continues at coordinate 8,867 of JAGCVN010000053.1, read as the reverse complement.
CGGGCGGCAATCGTTTGTCCAGAGGTTCGGAGGCACGCATCGATTCCCGTGCGATTTTTCCAATCGTTGCGGCGTCAAACGGGATTTCGCAGATGACCGCGTCGCTTTCCCTGGACGCGCGCACCACCGAGTCGGGAAGTTTCCGTAGGGCGCGGGAGGGAATGTGGATACTGCCGAAAACCCAGCTTTCCGCGCATCCGGGCGTGGTCAGCCGCCAGAGGAACGGGGCGGCGATACCCTCGGACGGACGGGACAGCAACGTTCCCGCCGCTCCCTGTCCGTCACGTTCCGCGCCGGCACGAGCGGCTACGAAAAAACAGTACGCCAAAACAGGCAGCGTACGCAAAAACTGGGCCGCAACGCTACTCGATGTTTTGAACTTGTTCACGAATGGCCTCCAAACCTGTTTTGAATGTGATAACGAGTCGGGCGATTTCCGCGTCGTTCGCCTTCGCCCCCGTGGTGTTGATTTCCCGGAACATCTCCTGGCAGAGGAAGTCCAGCGTGCGTCCACATGCGCCTCCGTCCGCGAAAATTTTGTCCGCTTGCTGGAAATGGCTGTCGAGCCGGGTCAGCTCTTCGCTGATATCGCAATGGTCTGCGAACACGGCGACTTCCCGGGCCAACAGTTCCGGCGCGACGGGATTTTCCGGCGGAAGCAGCGTGGCAAGCCGTTTCGCCAACGTCTCTTTGTAACGTAGGGGGACGGACGGTGCGAGCGAGGCGATCTCCTCCTTGATGCGACGGAGGTCGCCGAGGCGCGAAAGCAGATCCTGCTTGAGGTTTTCACCCTCTGCGCGGCGCATCGCGGTCAACTGGTCGAGCGCGGCGGAGAGTGCTTTTTCCAGCAGCGGCCAGATGATTTCCGAACTTCCCGACAGGAGGCTGGTTTTTAGGGCGTCTGGGAAGGCGAACAACGAAGAGGCGGAGAGATCGTCGGCGAGACCGAGTTCTCCCGCCGCAGCGCGGAGGGCGGAAATCTGCGGGCGGAGTTGTGAAAGGTTGGGGACGGGTACCGTCCCCTCCACCGCCGAAATCACGACGGACCCTTTGATGTAACCGCGTGAAACGCGGCTGCGGATGAACGATTGGAGTCGTCCCTCCAATACGGCTAGTTCGCGGGGAAGGGTGATGTTACAATCGAACTGTTTCCGGTTCACGGAGCCGATTTCGATCGTGACCTTCCACGTCCCGTCGCTGGCTTCGCTGCGACCGAAACCGGTCATGCTGTGGATACCCGTATTCACGCCTAAACTTCCTTCCCCTTTACCGCACCACGCGCGCGCTGCCACCGGCGACGAGCTTTTCGACCTCCGCTTTCGAGGCCATCGACGTGTCGCCCGGCGTGGTCATCGCCAGTGCGCCGTGCGCACACCCGAAGTCCACCGCTTTCTGTCCGTCTTGATACGTCAGGAAACCGTAGATAAGGCCGGAGGCGAAAGAATCGCCCCCGCCCACGCGGTCCAGAATCGCGAGCCCGTCCATCTGCGGTGCCCGGTAGAACGCGCCGTCGTACCAGCAGATCGCGCTCCAGTCGTTGACGGAGGCGGTTTGCACGGTCCTGAGGGTTGTCGCGCAGACTTTGAAATTCGGGTATTCCTGCACGGCGCGGCGGATCATCGACTGGAACCCTTCTACCGGAAGGCGGGAGAGATTGGCGTCGACGCCTTCCACCTCCAGACCGAGACAGGCGGTGAAATCCTCTTCGTTGCCGATCATCACATCCACGTACTTCGCCAGTCGCCGGTTGACCTCGCGGCATTTCGCCAGACCGCCGTAACGCTTCCAGAGGGAAGGGCGGTAGTTGAGATCGTAGGAAATGACCGTGCCGTTCCGCCGGGCTGCGGCCATCGCCTCTTCGATGACGAGCGGGGCGGTTTCCGAGAGGGCGGCGTAGATTCCGCCCGTATGCAGCCAACGGGCGCCGTGTTTTCCGAAAAGCCGCTCCCAGTCGATATCACCCGGTTTCAGTTGTGATGCGGCGGAATGGCCCCGGTCGCTCACGCCGAGCGCCCCCCTGACGCCGTATCCGCGTTCGGTGAAGTTCAACCCGACGCGGCAGTTCGCGCCGATCCCGTCGAACGGCATCCACCTGATCCAACCGGTATCGACGCCGCCCGCGAGGATCAATTCTTCAACGAGTTTCGCGATGTCGTTTTCCGGGAGGGCCGTGACGATTGCGGTCCGGAGTCCGAAACACTTGCGCAAGCCGCGCGCGACGTTGTATTCGCCGCCGCCTTCCCAGACATCGAACGACCGGGCGTTACGCACGCGCCTCTCTCCCGGATCCAGTCGCAGCATAACCTCGCCCAGCGAAACCTCGTCGTACTGACAGGCCGCCGCGTCTTTTATCGACAATTTCGCCATTGTTACCTCGCCGTCCGCGCTTTTCGAAGACATGCCAACCCAAGGCCGTCTTTTGTTTTACCTTCGCGCCGGAACGGCGAAAACTATACCATCCCCATTCGCGAAGCGCAAATGTAAACTCGCTATCATTCCATAGCAGGATGTTTCTGGACTTCCACAAAAACGAAGAAAAGCCGGCGCATCCGGTTCGCCGGGACGGTTCGCCCCGCCCGCGTGACACACCTTCTCTCTATTTGTCTTCCCGTGTAAGGCGCGGGCGACGGGTTGCCTAGTAACAACCGATGCGGCCGGTGATCGCTCGCTTGAGTGTGAGAGGGTCGGAGTAGGCGACCCCGCTGTCGGCGGGCAGTCCAAAGGCGAGGCGGGTCACGCGGACGCCCGTTTCGTGGAGTTGCTCGGCGATGAATCCGGCTGTCGCGTCGCCTTCCATGTCCGTACTCAATGCCAGCAGGACTTCTTTCACGATGCCCTCGGAAATCCGTTTCAACAATTCTCGGATACGGAGTTCGGAGATTCCGGTCTGGCGGGAAGGGGAGAGTTTTCCCATGAGCGCATGGTAACGTCCCTTGAACGCGCCGGAACGTTCCAGTGCGTAGATGTCCGAGGGTTCTTCGACTACGCAGAGAAGCGTCTCGTCGCGTGTCACGTCTGTGCAAAGGTTGCACGGCACGCAGTCGAGCGAAGTGAATCCGCCGCAGACCGGGCAGCACTGCACGTTCCGGCGCGCGGACTGAAGGGCCGCTACGAGCGGGTCGGACAGCAGTTCCGGTTTCCGCAGAAGGGCGAGCGCGGCGCGTTCGGCGGAGCGCGAGCCTAGGCCGGGAAGTTTGGAGAGCGCGCGGATCAACTCTTGGACGGGGGGGATCATGGCGTTTCAAAATACAGGCGGGGCAGGCTTGACGCCTGCCCCGCACGTTTTTTTACTTGAACAACTTGCCCAGGGCCGACATGGCGGACATTCCGCCGCCGCCACCGCCGGCGCCTTCGTCGCCACCCTGGTTCATCATCATCTGCTGCATCATCTCCTGCGTCTTTTTCTTGACGCCGCCGAGTGCGCCGTTGATGACGTTTACCAGCATCGTGTTGAACTTGTCCGGTTTGCCGGACAGGACTTCCTTCACGACGTCGTCCGCGATGGTGATGGATGTGACTGTCATGTCCCCGCGGGCTTCACAGGCAATCCCGCCGTTCTCGTACTTGAACGAAAGGCGTTCGACTTCCGACTGGATTTTTTGTGCCTCCTTGCGGAGGGCCATGGCCTGTTTTACCTGATCGATAATACCCATTTGGATAACTCTCCGTGATGTTCGAAAAACTATTCGTCTTCCTGCGTGGCTTCCGCCTTGTGCGCGGCGATGATCTTCTGCGCGATGTTTTCGGGCACGCGCTCGTACCGGGCGAAAGTCATCGTGTACTCGCCCTGGCCGCCGGTCATCGAACGGAGTTCCGCCGTGTAGCGGAAGAGTTCCGCGATCGGCGCCTCGGCGGTGATTACCTGCATCCCGTCGGAGACGGCTTCCATGCCGATCAGGCGGCCGCGCTTGTGAGGCATGTCGCCGGTGACCGCGCCCATGAAGGCGTCTGGAATCGTGATCTTCAACTCCATGACCGGTTCCAGCAGGACAGGCTTGGCGTTGAGCACACCCTCGCGGAAGGCGTTGCGCGTCGCGATCTTGAACGCCATTTCCGAAGAGTCGACTTCGTGGTAGGAGCCGAAGTAGACGCGGGAACGGACGTCCTGGACGGGATACCCGGCGAGCGGGCCGGCGAGCATGGTCTCGGTGATACCCTTCTCGATAGCGGGGATGAAGTTGCCGGGGATGACGCCGCCCTTGATCTCGTCAATGAACCAGTCGGTCTCGCCTTCCGGAAGCGGCTCGATGTGGAGGTAGACCTCCGCGTACTGGCCGTGTCCGCCGGACTGCTTCTTGTGCTTGTAATGTCCGTCGCCCTTGCCGGTCACGGTCTCGCGGTAGGGGACTTTCGGGACGGAGAGGGTGACGTTGACGTTGGACTGGGACTTGAGCAGGGCTACCGCGACATCGAGATGCACGTCGCCGATACCCTTCAAGACAAGCTCTTTCGTTGCGACGCTCTTCTCGCACTGGAGCGTGGCGTCGCTCTCAAGCAGGCGCCGGATGGCGGTCCCGAGCTTGTCGTCGTCCGCCTGGGTCTTCGCGGTAACGGCGGCCCAGGTGACCGGCGCGGGGAAGTCAATCGGCTGCATGGCCGTCGAGCAACCGGCGGTGGCTAGGGTGTCGCCCGTGTGCGAATTCTTCAGTTTCGGGATGGCGACGATGTCCCCCGGACAGGCTTCGGCGATCTGCGTCTGCTTTTTGCCGATGACCTGAAGCAGGCCGGAGACGTTTTCCTGTGGCGCGCCTTCTTGGCCGTTGTTCTGCAACGCCATGCCCGGCTTCAGGGTGCCCGAATAGACGCGGACGTAGCTGAGCTGCCCCAGGAACGGATCGACCGACGTCTTCCAGATCTGCGCGACGACCGGCGCGGCGGGGTCAGGCTCGATTCTCGTGCCGTCCGCGGCAATGAACGCGCGGCTTCCCGGCGCGGGCAGCAGGCGGCAGAGACTGTCCAGCATTTCGCGGACACCCTCTTCTTTCAGCGGGGTGATGCAGTAGACAGGATGGATGGCCCCTTCCGCGATCCCCGTGTGCAGCCCCTTGCGGATCGTCGCCGCAGGGAGCGTCCCGTTCTCGAAGTATTCGTTCATCAACGCCTCGTCGGTCTCGGCGGCCGACTCGCAAAGCTGGGTTTTGATCTCGGAGAGCTCTGCCGGAAGCTCCTCCCGGTCGAGGATGTTGACGATCTTGCCGTCGATCGGGATCGTGACCGGCGCACAGTTCTTGCCGAAGGCGGCGCGGATGGATTCAAGCGCTTTCAGCGGATCGGCGTTTTCCTTGTCGAGTCCGGTGAGGGCGAACGCGATTGAGGCGAGCCCGTGGCTCTTGCAGGCGCGCCAGGCGCGGCGCGTCCCGACCTGCACGCCGGAGGAGGCGTCGACCACGATCAAGGCGAAATCGGCGGCGCGGATGGCCCCTCGCATCTGCCCGTAGAATCCGGGGGCGCCGGGCGTGTCTGTGAAAACAAACTTATATTCCGTCCCATCGACCGTGTAGGGGGCCATGAACGGACTGGCAAAAATCGAAATCTTGCGGGCCTTTTCCTCATCCGACGTGTCGGAAACACTCGACCCGTTGGCCACATTTCCAAGCCGGTCATTGATTTTCAGGATGTACGCCATGGAATCCGTGAGCGTCGTCTTCCCGCTTCCACTATGACCCAAAATGGCAAAATTACGAACATTGGCAATCGGTACTTGCATCGTCTTCGTCCCTTTGTTTGCGCGCACGGGGAAGGGTCGTCCCCCCCGTCGCTTGTTCCAATCCGCACAGGCGCCCGAAGCCACACGGCTACACACCCGTCGCATCTTTTGTTGGTTAGTATACAGGTTTCCCCCCTGCAAGGCAAGAAGAATGGAAAGGCGATTTTACGCTTGAAGAAGGGGGCTGAGAGGTGTTATCCTAACGGAACTTTTTTTCGTTGAGGATTACCATGAAATTACCTGTTAGCTGGTTGAACGAGTATGTGGATGTGAGCGACCTCTCCGTGCAGGAGTTGGCGGACAAGTTGACGTTTTCCGGCGTCGAGGTCGAAGGGATCGAGATGACGGGCGCGGAGCTGGGCGACCAGATCGTCGTCGGTGAGGTCTTGAGTTGCGAACCGCACCCCGACAGCGACCACATGCACGTCTGCAAGGTTTCAGACGGCGAATCCGTCTATCAGGTCGTCTGCGGCGCACCGAATGTCAGGACCGGGCTGAAGACCCCGTTCGCGAAACTCGGCGCGTATGTTCCCGGCGGCGATTTCACGATCGTGCCGCGCAAGCTTCGTGGCGTGGAAAGCAACGGTATGCTGTGCTCGTCCGCCGAACTGAAGATTTCGGAAGACCACTCGGGCATCATGGAGCTGGATCCCGCCGTCGCCCCCGGGACGAAGATGAACACGCTCCTTCCCAAACCTGAAGCCGTACTGGATCTGGAGATCACCTGGAACCGTTCGGACTGCCTCTCCATCATCGGCATCGCCCGCGAGTTCGCGGCTATTCTCGGACGTCCGGTCAAATTGCCGGACGTCTCGTTCGTCGAGTCCGGCGATCCGGTCGAAACCTTCACGAGCGTCCGCGTGGACGCGCCGGATCTCTGCCCCCGCTACACGGCGCGCGTGTTGACCGGCGTGAAGGATGGTAAATCCCCCGACTGGCTGGCGCACCGCCTGGAGATGTGCGGGGTGCGTTCGATCTCGTTGATCGTCGATGTCACGAACTATGTGATGCTGGAGTGCGGCAATCCGCTCCACGCCTTTGATTACCGGACGCTTGCCGACCGTGCCATCGTCGTGCGCCGCGCCGCCGAAGGCGAAAAGATTCGCACGCTTGACGGCGTGGAACGGAAACTTGATCCCACCATGTTGGTCATCGCCGACGCGGAGAAGCCGACCGCCGTAGCCGGCGTCATGGGCGGCGAGGGGAGTGAGATTGCCCCCGGCACCGAGAATGTCTTGATCGAGAGCGCGTTGTTCGAACCTGTCGCCACCAAGTTCACGGCGGGCAAGCTCGGACTTGCGACGGAGGCTTCGTACCGCTACATTCGCGGCATCGACACCGCGCTCGCCGACTGGGCGAGCCGCCGCGCCGTTTCCCTCCTTGTCCGTCTCGGCGGCGGGACGGCGGCGAAAGGCGTGATCGATGTCGATAACCGTGACAAGACCCCGGTCCGCGTCCCGCTCTCCTTCGCCCGCGTCCGCAGCATGATCGGCGTGGACATCGAGACGAAGGAAATGCTCGACATCCTCACCGGCCTCGGCTTGAAGGTGGTTGAAAAGGACGACGCGAAGGCGATCTTCGAGATCCCCTCCTGGCGGCTCGACCTCACGCTGGAGGCGGATCTGGTCGAAGAGATCGCCCGGATCCACGGACTTGACAAGATCCCCGACCGGATGCCGGATGCGACCTCCGTCTCGACGCTGGATGACCGTCCGTTCTACCGTAAGGCCCGCTGCCGCGAGGTGTTGCTCGGCCTCGGCTTCTCCGAGGCCATGCACTACAGTTTCCTCTCCGCCAAGATGCTTGACGCCTTCGACACCCGTGACCAGAAGCGGCGCGTCGTCCTGCCCAACCCCGTCAGCGGGGATTACGGCGTACTCCGTCCCTCCCTCCTGCCGCAGTTGCTGGATTCGCTTGGAAGGAACTTCTCGCGCCAGACGGAATCCGCCATGCTCTTTGAAATTGGGCGTACCTTTTTCGCCGATCCGCGTGGTATCCCGCACGAGGAAGAGAAACTTTCCCTCGGTCTGATGGGACCTGCCGGGCGTTCGCCGATCGACCGCCGCCGTCCCGTTTCCAACGAGGAATGCATGTTGTGGATGAAGGGCGCGGTCGAATCCCTGATCGATGCGCTCCATGCGGGGACGGCGGAGTTCAAGCTTGCCGACCATCCGGCGTTCGAGCCGGGATGGAGCGTGGAGGTGAAACTCAACAACCAGAAGATCGGTGTGATGGGGCTTGTCAAACGCGAGCTTCGCCACCCCTGGCGCATGACCGGGCCGATGGCACTGGCGGAATTCAAATTCTCCGCTCTCGTAAAAAATGTGGATCAGACGGGCGGAACGGTACAACCGCCTCCGCTGTTCCCTGAAATCCGCCGCGATGTCGCCTTTATCGCCGACGAGGCGTTGACGCATGCGAAGATCGTCGAGGCGATCCGTTCCAACGCTCCCGCGACTTTGACGACGGTGGAACTGTTTGACACGTTCACGTCGAAACAGATCGGGGTGGGGCGCCGGAGCGTTGCCTATACGATGGCCTTCCGGGCACCCGACCGCACCTTGACGGACGACGAGGTGAACGCTGCCTTCCGCAAGATCATCCAGACGCTGAAAGACCAGCTGAAAGTAGAGGTCCGCGAAGGCGCGTGATGTGCGTTCTTTGCAGACGGATACTACGCGAGTTCTGATTGAAACGTGGAGATGCAAAGAGGGGCAGCTCTCCGCTGCCCTCCGGAACGTGTCCCGTTACCTCCTATGGACAAGCGTGCAAAATTTTAACGCAGGGGGAGCAGAGCTGCAGAGAAAGGGCAACGGAGACGTTACCCCTCCCGCGACGGCGGGGTGCGTACTCGTGTAAAGAGAAAATCAGCCCGCGTGTAGAGATTTGGGAGGGGCAGCGTCCCCTCTGCCCGCCAACCGATTCCTTTGCGCCTCCGCGTCTTGCCTGTAAGTTCGATTGGTGACAACCGAAACAACTTGTAAAGACAACATCCTTCTTTCGCCGCGTAACAACGCGGCGTTTTCAAAACCGCGCATGGTTGTGCGCGGAAGAAGCAAACGTTGTTTTGAGTTGTCCATGTTGTTTCCAGAAACTTATCCCCATCTACATTCCCGTGCGGAGCGCGGGCGGGGGGCTTGCCTCGAAAATGCCATTTATC
>JAGCVN010000052.1 GCA_017962315.1 Kiritimatiellia bacterium | reverse complement strand
CGGCGAACGCCCCCTCCCCGATTCTCGTCACGGAGACGGGGATCGTCACGCACGTCAGACCGGTACACCCCTCGAACGCACTCGCCTCGACGCTGGTCACGGAGTCCGGGATTGTCACGCTCGTCAGCCCGGTGCAACCGTAGAACGCATAATCCTCGATGCTGGTCACGGAGTCCGGGATCGTCACGCCCGTCAGACTGCTGCAATAGGCGAACGCCCCCTCTCCGATGCCTGTCACCGAGTCGGGGATCGTCACGCTCGTCAGACCGCTGCAATAGGCGAACGCCCCCTCTCCGATGCCTGTCACCGAGTCGGGAATCGTCACGCTTGTCAGCCCGCTACAACGTTGGAACGCCGCCTTCCCGATGCTGGTCACGGAGTCGGGAATCGTCACGCTCGTAAGTCCGCTGCAATAGTAGAACGCATAATCCCCGATGCCGGTCACCGGCTTGCCTCCAAGCGTGGAGGGGATGGTCAGCGCCCCGGTCGGGGCGGGGCTGACGGCGGCGGCCCAACTGCCGCCGTTGCCGATCTCGGCCTTGTCGCCGTTGATCTGGTACGTCCACGTGTACTCGCCGACCTTCTCCGTGTCGGCCTTGAGCGAAAGAGCCACGGCAAAAGCCGCCGCAACCATTGTCAACTTTCTCATTCGTGTTCCTCTTCCCGCGCTGGATACCCGCACCCGCCCCGGCGCGATCGGCTGACGGCGTGCCTTGAACATCGCCGCGCGGCAATCGGAACGAAAAAAGACCTCCCGCCCGTATCTCGCCTGAGGCCTTAGGAAACCCTGAATGAAACACGGTGAGAGGCTAGCGCTATGCGCCTTCCTCTGCAATGTGCCGTCATTCGATGAAAGTTCCTAAGTTCCAGGCGACGATTGCTTTGCAGCGTTTGCAAATGAATGACTCATCCGGGGGTGGAAGGGGAGGTCGGCTTACATACGTCGCTTGACGCTCCCGGTCAGTTCCCGGACGATCTCGCCCCGCGTCACCCGACCTTCCGGCCTTGTGCAGCGAGGTGGCGGTCACTCTATCATGCCCCCCGCCCCGGGTCAAGCCTAAAGAGGGGGCCGAATTTTAACGCACAGGGCGCAAGAAGCCTTCCCCCTGGTCGTGACGGGGCGCGCCCCCCTCTTTGTCGTGAAATTTTCTGGCTGTTTCATTTCTTTTCGCGTAAGATTCGGGGAGTCTTTTTCAAACAAGGGGGAATTATGCACCAGACAGTTTCCATTCTGGGGTTCGTGTTTGCTTTTTTTTGCGCGTCCGCCGACGTGGTGCTTTTCAAAAGCGGAGACCGGTTGACCGGCACCGTCGAATCCGTCGAAGCGGGGAAGATGGCCTTTGTCAGCAAAGCAGTGGGGAAAGTCACCATCAACCTCAAAGACGTACAGACGTTTTCCGCCGATAACCCCGTCGAATTCGTCCTGGAGGACGGGCGTGTCACGAAACAACAGGTCTCCGTATCGGATCGGGAGGGCATGGCGAAACTCTTCGACGGGACGGAAATCGAACTTTCGAAAATCGTGCAGATCAATCCCAAACCGAAAGAGACGGTGAAATGGTCCGGCAAAGTGACGGCGGGCGTGGATATCGTCCGGGGAAACACGCAGACGACGGCGGAAAACCTCGCGTTCGAAATCGCCCGGCGTTCTACGAATCTACGGCTCAGTTCCAACGGGAACTACTATCACAAGATCACGGAAAACGTCTCCAATGGAACAAAAAGCACCACGGTGGCGAACTGGTCGCTGAAAGGACAGGCGGACTGGTTTTTCACCGAGAAAAATTACATCTACGGGAATTCCCGGTTTGAAAAAGACCGCGTCGCCAACCTCGACGGCCGCATCACCTCCGGCGCCGGGTACGGACGGCAGTGGATCGAACGGGCGGACTTGAACCTTTCGACCGAAGGCGGCCTCACCTGGGTCCACGAACGGTACCAGCACCTGAGCAAAGACCGCCGCTACATGGCGGGACGCCTCGCCTACCACATCGACAAGACGCTCTGGTCCAAGGTCAAACTCTACCATAACTTCGAATGGATCCCCAGCGCCAAAGAAAACCATTATTACCTCGTCAACTCCGATGTCGGGGTACAGGCCCCGCTGATGGCGCGGCTCGCGTTCGACGGCAAACTCCAGTACGCCTACAATTCCGACCCCTCCAACCGGATCAAACACGCCGACATCCGCTACATCTTCGGTTTGAGCTGGATTTTCTGAACCGACAGCCGACATTTTTACCTTGCCAATCCTACCCTTTCGGGCGAAAATAACGTTTTCGTGACTAACGGAACAGAGGTGTTTTATGGCTTATGAGAAAATTCTGGTGATCAATTCGGGCAGTTCGTCGTTGAAGTTTCAGTTGTTCGACATGACGACGGAAACCATGCTTTGCAAGGGGCTTGTCGAACGTATCGGGACGGAGAAGGCACACCTCGTCTTCACCCCGACCGGTAAGGCGAAATACGAAGAGGATGTCGAAGCTCCCTCGCACAGCGAGGCGATCCGCGTCGTTTGCGACATCCTGGTCGATTCCCGTTTCGGCGTCTTGAAGGACTTTGCCGAAGTCAGTGCGATCGGACACCGCGTCCTCCACGCCGGCGAAGAAATCAAGCAACCGATGCTCGTCGACGGGAATGTCAAGGAGATCATCCGCAAATACAGCCTGTTCGGACCGTTGCACAATCCTGCGAACCTCGCCGGCATCGTCGCCTGCGAAGAGATTTTCAAGGGAACCCCCAACGTGGTCGTGCTGGACACGCAGTTCCACCAGACCATGCCGCCGGAAGCGTATATGTACGCGATTCCGATGAAGTTTTACAAGGAAGACCACCTTCGCAAGTACGGCTTCCACGGCACGTCGCACAACTTCGTCGCCCACGCCGCGGCCGAGTTCCTGAAGAAGCCCTACGACGAATTGAACGTCGTGATCTGCCATCTCGGCAACGGCTCCTCGATCAGCGCGGTCAAGAACGGAAAATGTTTCGATACGACGATGGGCGTCACGCCCCTCGCCGGTTTGATGATGGGTACACGCAGCGGCGACGTCGATCCGTTCGTCGTCATGTACATGGCCCGCAAGGGATACACCCCCGACCAGATTGACACCATCCTGAACAAAGAATCCGGCTTCAAGGCGATGAACGGTATCGGCAGCGCGGATATGCGCGACACGATCGCCGCCGCCGAAGCGGGGAACACGGACGCGCAGAATGCGTTGAAGATGTTCGCCCACCGCGTCGCCCTCTACGTCGGGGGCTACTACACGTTAATCGGCGGCGCCGACGCGGTTATTTTTACCGGCGGCATAGGCGAGAACAGTTTCGAGGCCCGCAAGATGATTGTAGACCGCCTGAACGCGCTCGGCTGTTTCATCGATGAAGAGGTCAACCTCAAGACGCGCGGCACGGTCGCCGTCGTCTCTACGCCGGAATCCACACTCCCCGCGATCGTCATCCCGACAAACGAGGAACTGATGATCGCGCGTGAAACGCTCCGCGTGTTGACGCAGGCGTAAGCCATCGACAAGGGGGACGGCATGACGGAGACGGTACACATTGCGGGAATCGGCGGCGTCGGCATGAGCGCGCTCGCCCAAGCGCTTCTGGATGCGGGCGTCTCCGTCACCGGCTCCGACCGCCTTCTCGACAAGGGCGACCGCACGGAGACGCTGATCCGCCTGGAAAGGCAGGGTGTCCGCCTTTTCCCGCAGGACGGGAGCGGCCTGAACGAAGCGGTCTCCCGGCTTGTCGTGAGTTCCGCCATCGAATCCGACAACCCCGACCTCCTCTCCGCCGGGCGTCTCGGCATCCCCTCCGTCCACCGTGCCGCCGAGCTCGCCCATGCCGTCAGCGGACGCCGCCTCTGCGCCGTCACGGGCACGTGCGGGAAAAGCACGGTGACGGCGATGCTCGGACATCTTCTGGCGGAGACGGGGTTCGATCCGCTCGTCGTAAACGGCGCTTCGGTCGCCGGCTGGGATCTCGGCGGCACGCGGATCGGCTCGGTCCGTCCGGGGAAAGGGGAATGGGCGGTCATCGAGGCGGACGAGTCCGACAAGTCCCTGATGGTGTTCCGTCCCGATGCCGTGATCGTCACCAACGCCTCTTCCGACCATTTCGCCCGCGAAGAGGCGGACCGGCTCTTCGACACGTTCGGCGAGCGTGCGCAGGGGCGCCTCGTGGACGGACGGCACGACACGGCGGACAACCTTTTCCCTGGCGGATTCATCCTGGACGGGATGCGTTTCACTGTTCCAATGCCCGGGCTGCACAATGCGGCGAACGCACGTCTCGCCGTCCGCATGGCCCGCTTGCTCGGCGTCCCGTTCGACGCCCTGCCCCCTGCCCTGCTCCGGTTCAAGGGTGTCGTCCGCCGGCTTCAGCAGATCGGCTCTTGCAACAGGGCGAAAGTGGTGGATGACTACGCACACAATCCGGAAAAACTTGCCGCCGCCTGGACGACGCTCCAGCAGGAAGCACCGGACGGCGTCATCGGGGTCTGGCGTCCCCACGGATTCGGCCCGCTCCGCAAAATGATGGGCGATCTCGCCGTCATGTTCATCCGGGTCTTGCGTCCATGCGACACCCTGCTCCTCCTTCCGGTCTACGATGCGGGCGGAACCGCCGACCGTTCCGTAGAAAGCGGGACGCTCGCAGAACAACTTGCGGGCAAAGCATCCGGGACGGTTCTATGCGTTCCGGACATCGCCTCGGCCGAGGCGGAAATGCGCGCACGCGCAAGACAAGGCCGGGCCTTGGCCACACTCGGCGCGCGCGACCCCGACCTTCCGCGCCTCGCCGCCCGGCTTGCCGATAAGTTCGATTGGTGACAACCGAACTTATCGGCAAGCCCGCGCCGCCCTTGCGGTGCGCGGCAAGCCGGCCGGAAGGAACGTGTGTGCAAATAAATTAACGCAGAGGCGCAGAGACGCAGAGAAATGGCAACGCCAGGAGGGGCGCCCCCCTTCCATTCTACACTTTCCACTTTACACAGGCGTTTGGGGGTTAACAAACGGATTTGTTCGCCGCTAACGCGGCTCATTTCCGCGAAGGCCGTCAGGCCTGAACAAATCCGTTTGTTCTTCTTTCGTGACCGCCGCGCCTCTTCAAATTGTTGTCACGGTTGTCTCCAGTTCCAAGGCCACCGTTGAAAAACACAGCTATCGCGATGTTTTGCAATTGCCCCTTGATGATTG
>JAGCVN010000051.1 GCA_017962315.1 Kiritimatiellia bacterium | reverse complement strand
TACACGGCTGAATTCGCGCAAAACAGGACTCCCGACAAGCTTGCCCCTCAACAAAACCCAATAAAATCAAAGGGTTTGCACTTGTTGAGGCAGTCCTGTTTTGAAAACTACACCAGTCCTGTTTTGAAAACTACACGACAGTCCAAAACATTCTCCCCACCAGATGCATTTCACCCATACCGCACGTTTCATCCAAGCACGTAGTTAAGTTTGCTACGGGCGACACCGGCAAGGCGGTGGATGGTGTCAACTGGCGTGGGGTGACCATCCGACATATGAAAACGAGGAAAGAAGCGCGTGATATGGAGGGGGATGTCCGGCGAGACGGAAGCGAGGCTCGAAGCGATGGCATCGATGGATTCATCCGAATCGTTACGTCCGGGGATGACGAGCGTCGTCACCTCGACGTGGCATCCCGCACGGTGGAGGATTTCGATTGTGCTACAGACGGCGGCAAAGTTTCCGCCAATCCAATCGTAGAACGACTGCGACGGTCCCTTGAGGTCGATATTGGCGGCGTCGATAAGGGATGCGATTTCCTTCACGACCGTCTCGTCCGCGCACCCGTTGGAAACGAGGACGTTACATAAGGAACGACGACGTATTTCCTCCGCGCAGTCGCGCACAAATTCCCAGCCGACGAGCGGTTCGTTATAAGTGAAAGCGAGGCCGATATTGCCACGATCGCGCCAAAGTCGCAACGCAAGGTCGGCAAGTTCGGCCGGCGTGGTTGTCTGATAGTCCAGTTCGAGTCCACCGTGCTGCGAGATGGAATCGTTCTGGCAGAACGGACACCGAAAGTTGCAACCGTAACTTCCGACCGAGAGAATGGATGAACCTGGACGAAAGAACGAGAGGGGTTTCTTTTCAATCGGATCGAGCGCGAGCGAAGTGATGCAGCCGTAATTCCCGGCGACGACGCGACCACCCTCGGCACGGCGGGCGCGGCAGAACCCCGTCTCGCCCTCGAAGAGGCGGCAGTGACGCGGACAGGTGGAACATACGGCGATGCTTGCTTCACTCATGGAAAACCTCGGCACGGAACGTAGAGAACTTCGCGCCGTCGCGCCAGGCGTCCGCCGGAAGTCCGGCCTTTCGGGCAAGGTGGGAAAGCGTCGTCGGGAGATCCCATCTTTGTTCCGGTGCGACTTGGGGCAGAAACACGGCGAACCGGCCTTTCTTCTCAAACGTCATACCGTCGCGTCCAAGTACGATGTCCCGCCACGACGTAACCGGTGCCGGTGGCGTAAGGACGGAAATCTCAATCCGGAGGCTGGCGAGTTCGTTTCCCGTAACAGGCAGGAAGCGAGGATCGTGGAGAGCGGCGTCAATTGCCCGCCTGGCGACCACCTCCACCAAGGGACGCATGGGCAGGATCTCGCCGATGCACCCTCGCAACGCATCGCTCCGCCGATCCTTCAGCGTCACGAACGCCCCCATCTTCTGAAGCGCGGAAGGGGGAATGCGTTTCGACTCGGTCGGTTGCAAGAAGCGGCGTGTCCCCCCCCCGCAAACGGCATTTTCAATCGTTTCGCGGGCGACGCGGAGGAGAAACGCCCTGTCTTCGGCGTTCAACACCGCTTGCGCCTCTCCCTGCCATTCGGCCCGTCCCGCCCCCGCGGCGTAACACACGAACCGCGAGAAATCCCGGCTCTTGTCCGAAGACGTGGTATAAGCAAGCCGCGTAAACGGGGTCTTCCACTGGGACGCGCGCAAAGCAAGCTCGATCGCGACACGCCCGCAGATCGTCGCCCCCGTCCGCTGCATCAATGCGGAAAAGGCGTCCGCATCGCCCTTGGAAATAAGCGAGAACGCCTCGTCATCGATCGCCGCGACCTTGGCGCGGACTTCTTCCCCTCCGGTCGTCCCGTACGGCGTGTAGGAAAAATCATCGCCGTAATGGGTGAAATCGGTGGAAATCACCAGCAGCGTTTCCGCGTCCATCAAACGCGACAAGCCGCGGACACACATCGCCATCTGGTCCGTCCCGAACGTCCCCACCACAATCGGCACGATGGAAAATCCGTCGCCAAGAGCAAGCTGGAAAAACGGGTATTCGATCTGTACGGCGTGTTCCGCCGCGAGAACCCGGTCTTTCCGGGAGACAGGGGCGATCAACGCGAGCCGGTCGATCCACTCCTTGTCGATCTTGATTTCGCCAAGAGGCGTGGAAACCGCGTCCGACTCCGGTACGACGAGGCGGTTTTCAATCCAGGCGGCGTGGCTCGGCGCAAGCAGGACGACGCGCCTGAAACCCGCGCCGCGCACAAGCCGCACGGCTCGCCATGCGGTCTCTCCTGAATATGCCCATCCCGCATGGGGAAGGAGTAGAACATTCGGCTTCTCTTCGTCCCAGGAACGGCTTCCTGATTCCCACGACTCCACACATGCATGAATCTCATGAACATCGGCCGGATACCAGGTTCCGGCAATTGTACTTACAAGTGCCATACGTATCTCCTCCTACGAGTTTCAGGGGACTTCCAGAAGGTCTGCCATGTCATCGCGCCAACGGTAAACCGTCGCGGGATCGCCGGTGAATTCCGTCATCGAAACCATCACTTCGCGAGGTACCGCAAGAAGTTCCCGCGCCTTTTGACTCCAGGCATCGTCGGCGTCCGTGCGGGCGGCGAGACGCGCCTCCAGCAGTTTCGCGTAGGCGAAGTCCTCCAGACCGTCGCGGAAGTTTTCGAGGCGGATCGTGGGGACGGGCGTTCCGTCCGGCCCCACACACGTCCACGCGCCGTCGCCGTGGTAGGTCGTCCAGCTGCGCGGATCCCAGTCCGTGAACGGTCCTGCCGTAATGCAGCGGGCGGAGTTCCAGATCGAGATCTGATAGTAGAGGAACCCGTCAGGGCGCATCCGCACACTCTGCGCCCCCATCAGGATGCGTCCCTCTATCGCCGGACACTCGACGAACATATTCGCGTACGGGGCATGGGGTCCGCAGCAGATGTACCACCACACCTGATGTCCCGACTTCCTTGACGCGGCGGCCTTCTCCACGTTGTATTTCGGCGTAAGCGGCGTGAACCAGTCCATCACGTCGAGCGGTGTGTCCACGCCGAACTCGTGGTCGTAAGCGGTGGTGGATACAGGTACGCCCGGCAACGCCTTCTTGATCTCGCCGACCGCCGCGCGGATTACGGGGAAGAACCCCTTATGTACTTCGTCGCAACCGTATACGTATGCGTAATCCTGCACGCCGATCGCCTTTGCGCCCTCGTAGAACCTCACGAGGCGCGGAATCGTCTGCTCTCGCCATTTCGCCATGTCCGCTGCGTTCGTGGAGGCGGGGTAGGTCCAGTATCCGAGGTTGAACCAACCGGTTCGTCCCTCCTCCTTCAACTGACGGATGGCATCGAGTCGATTGGTTTCGCTGTTGTGGTAAAGGCTGTCGAAGGGTATGAGATAGTCGGCGAGGAACGAGACCCACTCGCGCCTGTGCGTACGCCAGATGTTGATCGGCGAGAGGGGATCTTTCCGCAGCGCCTCTTCGGCGGCGGGACCGCCCGCCCACTCCGGCTTGGTGTTTGCGCAGGGTGCGAACGTCACCGCGAGCGGCAGCGCGGAGGTTCGTCCGAGCGTGAAGTTGTTCACGCGCACGGCAAAGGGGACGCGCACCGTCTCCGCGTCCTTCGCCGAAACAAGCAACGTACCGCGATAGACACCCGCCCGCTGCCCCTCCGGGCAATGCACACGAATCCAGAAACTCTGGACGTCTTGTCCCTTTATCTCCAAGCCGTCGAGAAAACCGAGAATCGGATTCGGCCGCCAACCGAGGACGGGGGTGCGCTTATCGCGCCCGACCTTGTACGGCGGCGTCCGGGTTACTTTCACGTACCCCGTCACCTCGCAGGAAACGTTCGATGCGGCGAACGCCGCCCCGTTCCCGGACAGGTCGCCCTCCAGACACACTTTCACGTCCGAAAGATCCGCGCCATTCGGCGCGACGAGCAGCTGAACGCTCTCGTATTCATTTCCGGCAAGACGAACGGCGAGACCGTCCTTCGGGACGGGTTTGGCGGAAAACCGTCCGCGCGGCAGCACCGTCTCCATCGATGATGCCGTTCCGAGAAGCATCGCCGGCGTGGCGCTGCCGGCGGCATAACACGCGCGAAGAAAACGGATGTAGTCAAGCGCATGGGCCTTCCATTCCTCAAGGCCGGTCTTCGTCCGTTCCATTTCTTCACAACCGTCAGCGACAAGCGAAAGAAGGTCGCGCCCCACACACGGTCCTTCCGGCGCAGGGGGCGTCTCGCCTTTCTTCAAGAGCGTCAACCGGTCGATCATGACCGCGAAAGAGTGCGGATGCGTGGTAAAAAAATGGATACGGGCAATCTTATCGGGCGGTGTCTCCTTCGGCCACTTTTTCAATGGGATGATCCACTGCACATATCCTTTTCCCGGCAGACACATCGATGCGTTAAGCCCGTTCTGGATGCGCCCAGCCGGTCCGGCGATGAACACCGACAACGAATCACCCGCACCGCCCGTACTCACTACGTCCACCGCCAGGCGGTCATACCCGCTCCAGTCCGCAACCGGAGACGGAAGGGTGAACGACGGCCATTCCGGCATACCCGACTTCCACGGGGCGCAGACGAAACCAAGCGCGTGTCCCCCCGACGCGGCGAACCGGTTCGTGACGCAGACCCGGAACGCCGTCCCGTCGCAACGGGGCACGGCAGTTTGTTCGGGGGCGGTCTCGAAATCATAGAGAACCGTCGCCGCATGGACGGAGAGGGCGACACACGCCACGCCGAAGCAAACCAGCACTTTTCTTTTATTCATGGCATCAGTATAGCACCCTTCCATTCCGTCTGGTAGCTTTTTTTTGAAGCACCCCACTACCCTCGATTCGTTATAATCGTGGACACTCCTTATTAGAAGTGGAGTCTTCCATCTGGCGAGTCCGTTCGTCAAATACTGGAACACTTGAGTAAGACAGGAAACAGGAACATGTCACGAATGGCAACGAACGAATATAGAGGGACGCGACGCAGGACATATACGAGTAACGCACCTGCATTGCGCACATCCCCGACGACGTCACGCCTCGGACTCTCAACCCCTCAAAAGAGTATCCATCTTTTGACGAACGCATGAATGCACCAATCTTCAAAATTTGACGAACTAGGTACCATCCTATGGCAGGGATGAGTTTTAATGCGGAGAGTATCTCCACACACAAAAGCACCTAACCCCCATTCGGGAATTAGGTGCTGAATTGCCGAGATTTCCGGGAAGAACTTTCCTTAGCGCGTTTTCACAGGCGCGCGGCGGGAAGAAGACGGCCAGCTAAGGTTGAAGAACGGGCACCACCAGCCGTGACGGTTCCGGTTCAGGATGCCGATCTGGAGCAGATGGCTGTCATTGTAGGCGGTGTCGTCATCGACGATGTTCACCAACCCGATCTGGAATCCGTTTCCGCGGTCCGTGCGGTTCCCCAGCACGGCAATCTGGACACCGGACATGGTATCGCTCCCGTTGATCAGGCCGGAGAGCTGGAGTCCGTTCATCTCGCGGGAACGCGCCCAGAGACCGTCCAGCTGCACACCGTTCATCACCAGCGTCTCGGAGCCGAACAACCCAAACCCGAACCCGTTCAGCTCCGGCTGCGCGAACTCGTAGTTCTCGTACTTGTCGCCCGCAAACGGGAACAGGTGAGCCGCCTGAAGCATAACCCCGTCAATCTGGCAGTCCGAGTTAATCCCGTCGTTCAGGAACCAAAAGGCGAACGCGGCATCGTCGGCACGCACATTCGTCGTGGAAATCAACACGGCTCCGAAAAGGACACTCAACATCTTCGTCATACGCATGGCAAACAACCTTTCTCTCTTCGACATGGAAACACGTTACTTGGACGATTCGACCGCGTGGCGCTTAGAGGGCCAGCTGAGGTTGATGAGCGGGCACCACCAGCCGTGGTGGTTCCGGTTCAACAACCCGATCTGCAGAAGGCTGCTCGGATACGTGGCATCAATGCCGGCGTCGTCCGTTCCGCCGCAGAGGTTCACCAGTCCGATCTGAATGCCGCGTCCGGTCTTGACGCGGTTCACCGCACAGGCGGCCTGAAGGCCCGACATGTCGTCGCTCGAATTGACCAGCCCCGCGAGCTGGACACCGCGCATAACGGCGGTGACACCGTTCGCGATACCCGCGAGCTGGACGCCGCGCATCCGCTCGCCGCATCCATTGGCCAGACCGGAAAGCTGGACACCGTCGAGTTCACGGCTGCGGCTCCAAATGCCGCCGAGCTGGACGCCGTCGAAATCCAACGTTTCAGACCCCCACAACCCGATACCAAGTCCGGCTACGCCAGGCTGCGCGAACTCCTCGTCCGCATAGCTGCCGCCGCTGACCGGGATCGGGCGGAAAAGCTGCACCATCAGGCCGTTCACCTGGGCATCCGACCAAAACCCGTCATAGGCGAGCCAAAGGGAAAAGAAGGACGTTTCCCCACAAACCGACATGGCCGATAAAGTGACCGCAGCGGCGAGACTACCAAGCATCGTGGATAGACGCATAGAACACACACTCCTTACTGGATGAACACGTAACGTACAAAAACGGAAACAAGTATGCACGAAAATACACCATTCGTCAATCCAAATGACGAGACAAAAACGGAGGGCATCTGCGTCCTTTCCAGAACCGCGACGTTGACACGGCAACGCCGCCCCACCGCCACGCCGTCCTCCTCTCCAGTTTTAGCGTACAATCAGCACGATGCCTGTACACACATACAAACCGTCATCCTTCTTGTCGAGTGAATAACGGTTGTCCGCATCACCGCGCACGAACTTCACGCGAGAAACGTCGTTTCCGCTCGCCCACGAGAAAATCTTGCCGCCTGTCACCTTGCAGTCGCCGAGCTTCACCGTCACGGTCGTGGTTTCGCCCTCGTCCGCCTCCGCGAACTTGACCTCCTTCTCGCCATCACAGGTGTAGGCATTCATGATCGGCCAGCCCGCAGCCTCCGGCCACGCCGTGAGGTCGAGCGTCGATCCGTCCTGCATCGTCACGCCTCGGAAGTACGTCGTCGTGGGCTTGAACACGCCATGGACGTTGAGCGGAGATGTACCGAGATTGGCATCGTTTTTCGTATGCGCCGCCTCATAGTCGCGGACGGACATCGGTCCCCAGAGTCTCAACTCACATTCAGCGTGAACGTCTGTTTCCGTCCCGACGAATCCAACGCCATTCCTGTCCGCCCGGATTTCCCAAACGCCCGCACCCGTCGCGTTGATCGTGCCGGATGACGCAGTGACGTTGCTGAAGTACATGGTCTTGCCGTTGTTGATGGAGACGGCAAGCGCGTGACCTCCAAGGTCTAACGACAGGCCGGCGTAGCTGCCGTTGATAAGTCCCCAAGACCGCGGGACCTGAAACTGCGAATCATCCGTAAGCGTTATCCCTTTGGTCAACGCATACTGCGTATTGAAATCTACCCCGCCGTCGTTGCACATCACGCCGCCGTTCAAGACGAACGCGGGGTAGGTCTGGTAGTTGTATGTGGCGTTCAGGTCCAGGATGCCGTTCGCATTCACCTGCACGGCGCCGCTCGTCGCGCCGAGAACGAGCGTCCCCGCCACCGAATTCCCGACGGGCCTCAGGGTCCCGCCGTCCACGACCGTGCCGCCCCGGTATTCCTGATGCGTCGCGGCGTAGTACGTGCCGTAGCCGTCAACGACCAGCTTGATGTTCGCAGCGTCGATACAGGCAGTGCCGACGTTCACGTTACCGTTGGAGATCGAATTGCCGTCGAACGTGAAGAACCGCATCTCCGCCGTAGTGGAGTTGGCCGTGTTCACCACCATGCCGGTACGGCTCGTCTCGAACGAAAGTTCGCCCGCCGTCAGCTTGTGCCCGTTCAAATCCACAACGGCGTCGTTCAGGGCCTGCCGCCCGTATGGCGCCCAGTCCGCGTCTTCGTCCAGGACGATCCGCGGCACGGCGCAAAGGTCATAGACATCGTAGGAGCTGTTGCCGGAAGCCGAGCCGAAATCATGCCCGACCGAGTTGGACGCGCCTGAAGCATACGTCGCGCAGACTTTCCTTGCGTACACGCCATCCGCCCCGTTCGTGAGGTCCACGACCACGCACTTGATCCAGTTGTTGTTGCTGGCCTTGTTCTCGTGTACCTGATATTGGACCCTGATCTGCGTCGCGGAGCCGTTCCCGTCGTATGTGACGCTCCGTTTGCAGCCCACGCCCTCGCCGCCGGGGAACCCGATTGAGCTTCCCCTGAAACGACAACCAAACCAGCAGTCCTTGATGTCGTCGAGCGTCACGTCCGGCCACACGAGCGCGGCGGTGGAGGTGACGTTCCCGCTCGCCGTCGTGTAAACGCCCTTCCTCTGCGCCGTGAGGCCGTAGATTCCGCAACTGCCGTTGCCATACCCCGTCGCCACGGAATCCGTCGTGTCGCCATACGTTCCGTCGCCATTCGCGAATTCGTAGCCTAGTTCCTGATTCGCCGCGTGCAGCGCCCAAGGCCCTTGGCATAGACGCCCCCTGCGCCGTTCGTGAGCTGCACGACGACGCACTTGTTGTTGCCGTCGCAGATCGCCTGCATCTCAAAGACCAGGTTCGTCGCGGAGCCTTCGTCGTCAAGCATCACCCGCCTGTTGTACGCCTCGCACGCGAAGCCGCGGGGGATTGACTTGCCGCCCATGAAGCCCGAGAACGCGTAGTCCTTTATCGCGTCCAGCGTCGCACCGGGAAACACGAGCAGCGGCGCGGCTGACGGAACGAATTTGGCAAACTGTAGATTGCCGGAGCCATACGCCCCGTTCGACCATCCCGTGGCAAGAGAGGATAGGTTTTGTAATTCTTGTACATCACAGTACCATCCGCTGCAACGTTCATGAAATCTGTGGTCACGGCAGTGCCGGTATTTGCATACAGCGTCTGCAGCGCCTTCACGTACACGCCGTCCACCCCGTCGGTGAACTCCACGCACACGGCCTTCGTTTCATTGTTCGCGATGCAGAAGTCGCCGAATATCTTCTGGATCGCGCCAGCGGACGGATAGGGCTTGGCGTTGTAGAATGAGGCCAGCATCTTCCCTTGGGCGTTTATGTTTTTGCCAAACATCTGCGCAAACAACTCATAGCCGTCGTCAAGTTTCGCCTTAAATTCCGCAAGCGTCATTCCCTTGAAAGCAAGGCACGGCGACGTTGTCACGAGAACCAGGCTGGACTGTGGATCTTCGGGATGGAAGTCACCCATCGACCATACGGGCTATGCGTACCGCGCCGTTGCGGACAGCGAAGGCATAGAGACCGCCAAAGAGAGGGCGAACGCCAGTGTTGCAACGCGCCACCAGTACGCCTCCGGTCTTCTTGTGAACAAACCGGCAGTCCGTTCCGCCACCGTCACGATGTCTTCTTCCTTGTCTTTCCATGTAAACGTATTCATCTTTCGCTCCTTGATAAAACCCAGACTCCGGGATAACTTGACACGCCCGTAACTCAAGTGTCGAGTTTCCCCTTCTCAAGAAAAGCGAGACCTTCTTCTTTTGTACGAATCCTGCCTTCCAGCTGGGCGTCGTAAGCAACCCGGAGAAGTTCACCCAGCGAGGGGCCAGATTCGTAACCGAGCGCCAGAAGGTCATTTCCCGTGACCAAGCGGGGAGGGAGGATCGGTTCCGTCTGGAAGGATTCAAACAACGCCTTCAGCTGTTTCCAGACGGCGACATCCCCCGTGCTGTGAAGCAAATCGAGGTGCAAGACTTCCAGCAACGTCGGAAATTCCGGCATTCCCAGATAACGTCGAACGGTGCTGGAACGCATTTGGGGGAGCGTGTGGAGACTCATGTGGCAGGAGACGACGGTTGCCACATGATGGATAAACTCATTTGAACTTCGCATCCTGAGGAGAATTTTCTTCGTAATTTCCGTGCCGACGGCGGCGTGGTTCTTGAACCGGATGCGCCGCTCGCCCGTTCTCGGCATGGTTTCGACCGAAAAGGTCGCGGGCTTGCCGACATCGTGCAGCAAGAGCGACCAGGCGAGTTCCGGCGAACGGGGGGCGGGCGTGCCGTCCAGCATCAGGCAGGTGTGCGTCCAGACGTCGCCTTCGGGATGAAACCGAGGCGGCTGGAGGACGCCGCGCAACGCTTCGACTTCGGGTAGGAACTGTCGCAGAAGCCCCGTCTCATGGAGGAGTTCCAACCCGCTCGACGGCTTCGGCGCCTCGCACAGCATCCGGGTAAACTCTTTGAAGATCCGTTCCGCGCTGACGGACTGGATCCAGTCGGCGTGTCCAGCCACGGCGCGCCGCGTCTCCGGCTCCAGTCCAAATTCGAGGACGGCGGCGAAACGGACGGCGCGAAGCATACGCAGGTGATCCTCGCGGAAACGCTCGACGGGATCGCCGATGGCGCGGACAAGGCGGTTCTGCAAATCTTCACGCCCGCCTGTATAATCGACGATCTCGCCGGACTCAGGCTCCAGGAAGAGCGCGTTGATCGTGAAATCGCGGCGCATTGCGTCTCGTTCGGGTGTGGAGAACGAAACGCCTTCCGGGTGGCGTCCGTCCGTATAGCCGCCGTCTGCGCGGAACCGTGCGACATCGATGAAAAAACCGTCCTGATTGACGATGATGATGCCGAAGGATTTGCCGACATTCACGGTACGTCCGGCGAACAGGCGCTCCACCTCGTCAGGGTCGGCGGAGGAGGCGATGTCAATGTCATGCACGGGACGATTCAAAAGTGCGTCCCGCACACACCCGCCGACAAAGAACGCACTGTATCCCGCATCGCGTAAAACGGCGGCGACTTTACATGCGGCCCGGTATTGCGGATCACGGGAATTCTTGAACGATGCTCTGCTCATTTCATCACCATCCCACCTTTAACCACATCTGGCAAATCATAACCAGAATTTGAATTGCATCTACGTGTCCCTCGCCTTTTCAGCGTAAAACCTTCATTTCTTCGGTTTGGCGACGAGCGTGGCGCGGAGCAGGGCGTGGTCGCTCAACGCGGGGTCCGACTGGACACGGACATTGCGGATATCGAACCCTTTGACGATGATATTGTCGAGCGGCAGTTTCGGTTTGCCGGCCGTCCTCGTGTATGCGGTCTTCATTTCACCGTGGTGCGCCAGCGTCCAGCCCGCTTTCTCGAAAAGCGCGTATTCCTGCCAACAGTCCGCCGTATCGCCCTTCTTCCGCTGAATCTGGAAGTCCCCTCCGAGGATGACGTACGGTTCGTCCTTGAAATCCTCGATGAGGGTCTGGATCTGTTTTATCCGATCGGACTGGTGCGACGGTTCGGCGGAATCGGTTTGTTCCAACGTGGTTTCGACAAGGCAGAACACGACCCCGTTCAGGCGGACGCGCGCGAACTTGTAGTAGGCAAGCCGCACACGGTGCGCGTACTCGCGTTCACGGGTTTCCGTCACCGCCCCTTCACGCAAGAAGAGCGCGTTACACATGCCCCCCCGTCTCGTCCCTTCCAACGCAATCAGCCAGTCGGCGAACAATGTCCCTGCCGTGCGCTTCTTCCCCGTCTTGGTGAAATACGGCGAATATTCGGCGAGTCCCATGATGTCCACGCCGGCATAGTCGATAAACAGGCGATACTTCGCCGCCATCTCCTCAGCGGCCTCGTCCGAAAGGGTCGGCTGGCTGGAACGCCCGCAGGAGAAATGTCCAATGTTCCACGTCGCGAAATCGATTTCACCATCGGCCGCGAAAAGTGAACCGCACCAGACGAGAGCCAATCCCAACACAAGCGACTTCATTCCCCTATCCTCCTTGTCCCTCACGGAATCGCCAGCATGGCCTCGATGGCCTGTTTCGCCTTGCGCGCGATCTCCGGCGCGACCGTCACGGGTGTCTGCATCTCGCGCAGGGAGAAAAGGACTTTCTCCAGAGAGGTCTTCTTCATGTTCGGGCAGATCAGCGACTGCCGCACCGGGATGAACGTTTTTCCGGGATTCTCCTTACGGAGGCGGTAGAGGATCCCGAGCTCGGTGCCGACGAGGAACGTCTGGTCGGGAGACTCGCGCGCATAACGGCACATGCCCCCCGTGGACAACACCTGGTCGGCGGCGTCACGGACGGGTTTCGCACATTCCGGATGCACCATCACCGTCGCACCGGGATGCGCAGCGCGGGCTTCAAGGACGGCCGCCTCCGTCAGGCGCGCGTGCGTCGGGCAGTATCCCGGCCAGAGCGCGAACGTCCGCCCCATCCGTTCCGCCGTGAAGCCGCCGAGATGCCGATCGGGGACGAACAGGATCTCCGTCCCTTCGGGCAGCGAGGCGGCGACCTTGTCGGCGTTTGCCGAAGTGACGCAAATGTCACTTTCCGCCTTGACCTCGGCCGTACTGTTTACGTAGCAGAGCACCTTCGCACCGGGGTGCTGCGCCTTGAACGCGCGCAGCTGCCCGGCGTCGATCATGTCCGCCATCGGACACCCGGCCTCCGGATCCGGGATCAGCACGGTTTTCCCGGGATTCAGAATGGCGGCGGTTTCCGCCATGAAATAAACCCCGCAGAACACGATGACATCCGCCTCGATCGCGGACGCCTTCCGCGCAAGCTCCAAGGAGTCGCCGATGAAATCGGCTATTTCCTGCACGTCGTCTGGCTGGTAGTTGTGGGCAAGGATCACGGCGCCCCGTTTCTCCTTCCACGAACGGATTTCCTCTAGCATCTTCATTTTTCACCCTTTGTTACCCAGCTTACCCCCATCCCCGCACCCCGTCAAGAAAATCAACACAAAATAGAAATCGAAGACGAAAACCTACCGTTTCGACAGGAAACGCCCGGCGCGGCGTCCCGTGAACACGCCCTGCTGGTACGAGAGGACGCCGTTCACGAAAACGGCGTCGACGCCCGACGTGAAACGGTGCGGGGTGTCATACGAGGCGGTTCCGCAGAAAGCGTCCTCATGCCAGACGGCGATGTCTGCGAACGCGCCCTTGCGCAGGACGCCCCGGTCTTTCACGCCGAAGACCTTCGCGGGTAGCCCCGTCAAACGGTGGATGGCTTCTTCGCGGGAACAGATGCGGCGGAACCCTTCGACCCGGCCGGTGAGCAGACGGAAGAAGCGGGAGAAACTGGAATAGGCGCGCGGATGCGGGAAGTCCCGTCCCAGCACGCCCCACGGCGCGCGGACGGAGGCGTCGCTTCCGCACATGATCCAGGGAAGCTCGTAAATACGGTGCAGGTTCTCCTCGCTCATCCCAAAGAAAAACGCCCCGGTCCGCGTCAAATCCGCCTCCACGAACGCACAGACGGTCTCGCCGGGGGAACGCCCCAGCGCACGCGCGGCGCCGGCGAGGGTCTGCCCGCAGAACCCGCGCGTCAGGTCACTCCAGCCGCCCCCGATCCGGACGGTTTCCCAGTCGCGCCCGGAACCGTCCAGTTCGGAGGCGATCCGGGCGCGCTGGACGGGATCGGCGAGACGCGCCAGTTCGGCGTCACGTCCGCCTTCGATCGCCCAGTCCGGCAACACGACATCCAGATCCGTCCCCGCCGCGACGAAGGGGTAACGGTCGGAAAAGAGGTTGATCCCCTCGGTCTTCGCCGCGACCAGTTTCTCCAGAAGCGCGTCGATTTTCGACCAGTTCTTCCGCCCCGATGTCTTCAAGTGGGAAATCTCCACCTGGATCCCCGTCGCACGGGCCAGTCGCAGAACTTCATCGACGGCTTCCAGGATCCGCACACTTTCACTGCGCATGTGCGTGGCGTAGATCCCCTCTTTGCGGGCGGCGACGCGGGCAAGTTCCGTCACCTCCCCCTCCGTCGAATACTTGCCAGGCTGGTAAAGAAGCCCGGTGGTCAACCCCCAGCCCCCTTCGTCGAGGGCCTGTTCGAGCCGGCGAGCCATCTCGCGGAGGTCGTCCGGCGAAGCCTGTTTGGCCTCGTACCCCATGACACCGGCGCGGAGCGTGTTGTGACCGATGAATTGGATCGAGTTGATCGCGGGGCGGACGGCGTCGAAGAGTTCGCGGTAGGTGGCGACGGTCGTCCACGTCGGCCCCGGAGCTGCCGCGCGGCGGACGGCCCCGTCCGGCAGACGTTCAGGATAGACTTGCGAGGCCCAGTCGGACGAAAGACGCGCAGGTCCGAGACGAGGAACGGCGGAACCGCCGCACTGGCCGTTGATTTCGGTCGTCACCCCTTCGGACAGCTTGCTCGGCGCCTCCGGCTCCAGCAACAGATAGGTGTCGGAATGGGAGTGTACGTCGAAGAACCCGGGCGTGACGAGCGCTCCCGCCGCCTCGACGGCATACCGGGACTCCGCGCCGGAAAGATCGTCCACCGCCTCTATACGTTCTCCACGGATCCCCACATCTGCCCGGAACGCGGGCTTGTTTTCACCGTCCACAACCGTTCCGCCGCGGATAATCCAGTCAAACAACATCGTCATCCCCCTTTTTCTTCAACGAACCTTCCAGTTCGCGGACAAAAGTCTGGTAAAACCGCCGGGTCAGCGGGAAGGCAACGGCGAGGAACGTACATAAGAGAACAGGGAAAATCGACCGGACGACTCCAAACGACGGGTAGACCAGCAGATTCCAAAGGATGATCCACACCGTCCAGGCCGTCGCCGTCGCCGCCAGCACGAAACGTGCGCGAACGCCACCGCGTACCGCGCGGGCGAGGGCGTATGCCGTCACCGAAAAATAAGGGAACGAAACCCAGACCACCGTCAGGCCGTAGGTGAACATCGCCTTCAAAAAAGTGAACGGATCGTGCCGCGTCAGCAGGTCAGGGAAAAAGTAGCCGACGAGGAAGACCTGCGGGAGGAGGAAAACCATCACGGCCGGATACAGCCAGGGGCGGATTTTCAGGAGAAGCCACGATAAACAGAAATAGACGCCGAACGGGCCGGGCTTCTTCCCGGCATCCATTCGCGTCTCTACCCCTGTCGGTCCAACCGCCACGGTACGCCCCTCTCAAAAAAGGAGGGGGTTATTTCGCCTCGATCTTTGCGATCGCCTTCGCCATGCGGGACTTCTTGCGGTCGGCGGTGTTCTTCTTGATGATGCCCTTCTTCGCCGCCCTGTCCAGCTTGGAGGCATACTCAGAGAAGCCCTTGAGGGCATCCTCTTTGTTCCCTGCCTCAATCGCAGCCAACGCCACCTTGCGCGAATCGGCAAGGGCGTGCTTCGCCGCCTTGTTGCGCTCGGTCCTAACCTTCGCCTGCTTGGCACGTTTGATCGCACTCTTAATGTTCGCCATGTAACACAATCTCCAGAATGGCGGAGAGGGGGGGATTCGAACCCCCGGTACCCTTGAGGGGCACACAGCATTTCCAGTGCTGCACCTTCGACCACTCGGACACCTCTCCGTGCAAAAAACGGGGTTACTATACCACCTTTAGAACAGGAAAACAACAAGAAAACGAAACTTTTTTCCGAGCCGCTAATCGACCATGTCCTACCGCCTCCAGCCGGCATGGCCCGTCCTCCCGCAACGACCTCGAAGGATCCGCAAAAACGAACAGGACGTCAAACGCATACGCATCAGCGCGGGCCGCGATGCGGCCGACCTCCGGGCGGTCCGAAACCGCGCCCGGACGTACTGTCGTAGATCGTTTGGATGACGGAGACGAAATCCGCCGCGTCACCCGCGGAGTATCCCTCGCCGACCAGCGTCTCCGTCAACAGGTTGGTGCGTTCCGCCGCGTAGAGTTCGCGGAGCGTCTCCGTCGCTTCGTGCATTTCCTGGATCCGCGCACGGCGTTGTTCTTCGGGTTCGGTCGTTCCGTTCTCCGTCATTCCGTCGAACGCCTTGCGCATCTGCTCGTGCAGACGCTCGACCTTCGCGATCTGGGCCAGGAGCTGTTCGTGCGTCGCCTTGGTCGAGGCGCTCATCTTGGACACGTCGAGCGAGGCGAGGTACTCCTTACGGTCTTGTTCGCGCGCCTGCCGCTCCCGATGCCGCTGTTCGCGTTCCTTCTGCATCTGAGCGAACCCCTCGGGGTCGCGCTTCTTCATCCGTTCGATGTGCCGCTGGAAACGGCGGTGCGGGTCCTCGTTCCGTTCCGCCTCCTCGATCGCCGTTTCGACGGCGTCAGTCACACGCTTGTCCAGATCCTTCCGCCCACGTTCAAGCTGGCGTTCGAGCTGGACGACGCGCTTGCGGAGACGTTCATTCTCCCGTTCCGTCTCAGGATCGGCAACCGCCACCTTTTCGCGGATGACACGTCCCGCCTTCGGTTTCACGTCCTCTCCTTCGTCCCGGGGTTGAACCTGGCGAACCAGGGAAACACGGGCAAACCATCCGGCGGAAATCCCCGCGAGGAGGCACACGGCCATGATACAGGCAGTTCGTTTGTCGATTTTCATACTTCGCATAAACGTCGAGCTCCGCTATTTATTGCGAGTTTCATCGGATCGCAGAGGGGGACGCTGCCGTGCGACCGAACGCGAGACCGTTATTTGCCCCCGGAGGAAGCGGATTGCGCTTCATCCTCGCCGTAGAGGAAATACGCCTGAACGAGGGCGAGCATCACGAAGAGCGGGAGCAGCAGTTCCTGCCCTTCCTCCAGAACGGACAAAAGCGACTGCGCCGGTCCGGAGAGGAGGATGCCGAATTTCTTGCGAAGCACCGAAGGCGCACGGTCCACGATTTGCACAAGGATGCACGTCCCGCCGAGAAACGCAATCGACCAGCAGACGGGGTGGAGTTTGAATAGACCTTTCCAGAGTTTTCGGATGAAGTACAGAAGCGTCCCGCCGCAGAGGGCAATGACCAGGACAAAGCAAGACAGCACGAGCAGACGGTCGCCCAACGGGTTCGCCGGGTTCGTGAGGAACCGCATCTTGAACGGTGTCCCGGTGGTCGCTCCCGGAATGGCCGAAACATCGATCATCGCCTTGTGCCAATCCAGTTCGCGGCAGATGGCGATCAAGGTGATCAACGAGAAGACCACCTGCCAGAAAACCCTGCGCATGCCCTTCGCCATCGGCGGAAAGAGCCAGATGAAGGCGATCTGCAAAAAGAAAAAACCGATGGTGACCGCCTCAACGAACGAACAGCCGTCGTTGTCGAAATAGCGCTGAATCCACGACTCCGGGCAAGGGTAGTTCAGCGCCCAGACGAGCAGAAGCGCGACAACACCTGAAAACCAGAGCACCGGGGCCGCCAACCAGGAACGGGGAGAGTTCAAAACGTGCATAACGAATCCATCCTTTGTGAAAACAACGCACCTAGTCTACCTTCCGCGGACACGGTTCGCAAGCTTGAATTGCCAAAAGACGGTGACCGTGGTAAAATGCACACATGAACCCAAACCCCACAGCACCCATCGGATTCTTCGACAGCGGTATCGGCGGCCTCTCCGTCTGGCGGGCCGTCGCGGCACTCCTGCCCCGCGAAAACACGGTTTATTTCGCGGACTCCGCAAACTGCCCCTACGGGAACAAGCCGATCGACGAAATCATCGCCCTCGCCCTGCGCCATACCCGCGCCCTGCTGGACGCGGGATGCAAATTGATCGTGGTCGCCTGCAACACAGCGACCGCCGGGGCGATCGACACCCTGCGCGCCACCCTGCCGGAAGTTCCGTTCGTCGGGATGGAGCCGGCGGTGAAACCCGCCAGTCTGCATTCCCGCACGGGGGTGGTCGGCGTCCTGGCGACAGAAGGGACGTTCCACGGACGGCTCTATCGAGAAACCTGCGCCCGGTTCGCCAGAGAGACCACCGTGCTGATGTGCGTGGCGGACGATTTCGTCTCCCTCGTCGAGCGGGGGGAGACCTCAGGCGAACGAGCCGAGCAGATCGTGCGGCAGCGCGTCGAACCACTTCTTGACGCCGGCGCGGACTACCTCGTCCTCGGCTGTACCCATTTCCCGTTCCTCGCGCCGCTTATCCGGAAAATCGCGGCGGGACGCGCGGAAGTCCTCGACCCCGCCCCCGCCGTCGCCCGGCAGGTCGAACGACTCCTCCGTCGGCGCGGGCTGCTGAACCCCTCGGACGACGCGCCTTCGCACCTCTTCCGCTCCTCCCGCCCTACCCCGGCCTTCCGTGCAAAAGTCGCCGAACTGAGCGGGAAACTGGATTAGCCGCGCATTGCCATCATCTTTTTTGGGGAAAACATGATCCTAAAGACCTCATTTGAAAATCTCACGCAGAGTGGCCCGATCGCGACGCGCACGGGAGCATTCATGGGGATAAATGGCATTTTATAGGCAAGCCCGCCGCCCGCGCTCCGCACGGGAATGTACATATGGATAACTAACTTTTTGTCTCACACAGAGCCACGGAGGCACGGAGAAGGGAAAGACGGCGTTCCCACCGCCCTTGCGGTACGCGGCAAGCCGGCCGGAAGGAACGTATGCACAAAAAAATTAACGCAGAGACGCAGAGGCGCTGAGAAATAGCAACGGCAGGAGAGGCACCCACCCCTTCCATTTTACACTTTCCACTTTACACTGACGTTGGGGGAATTTTCCAACAAACGGATTTGTTCGCCGTTAACGCGGCTCACATTCCCGGAATCGCGAAGGCCGTCAGACCTGAACAAATCCGTTTGTTCTTCTTTCGTGACCGCCGCGCCTCTTCAAATTGTTGTCTCTGTTGTCTCCAGTTCCACGGCGC
The DNA here is from genome assembly GCA_017962315.1 of Kiritimatiellia bacterium. GTDB lineage: Bacteria > Verrucomicrobiota > Kiritimatiellia > RFP12 > UBA1067 > RGIG8368. Next base: position 63 of record JAGCVN010000051.1, on the reverse strand, counting down.
ACCATTGAAAAACGCAGATGCGCCCGTTCCCAAGCTAGAGGGGTAGTTGAAACTTTTCTTATC
>JAGCVN010000050.1 GCA_017962315.1 Kiritimatiellia bacterium | reverse complement strand
GCGACGCACGGCTTCGTCACCACGAACCGCCTTGCGCTTGCGACAGTTTCGAACAGCGCGACGGTCATGCCTGAAATCGAGTGCAAGGTCGGTTTCGCCGGAACGTACAAGGTTGCATTCGAGAATACGGCGGTCAAATTCTCGGGTGGCGCGACGGCGACCGGTTGGGACACCGGCAATGCACTTGGCGCACCAACATCTCAGCTCTACGGCAACTTCATCTTCACCGATGGATGGACGATCCCCACACCGAACGTTAACACCACATCAAGTTCGCACACGCTCAAAAGTGGATCAACAATGACGTGTCCGACGCTGACTTTGCCGCATCACGATACGCATAGCGTCAACAATACGACATTCCTCTACATTGAATCAGGCGCCGTGGTTACCTGCCAGACAGTCCTCCACAAATGCGGCAACGACACCTGGAACAACTGTCGCCATGCCATAAGCGTTGGATGCAACGGCACGCTCAATGTGAAGACGATATACCGTCTTGACGGAAACGAGGCCGGCGGCCGCATCGGCATGTACAAACACAAGGGAACAAACGGCTGTAAGGCGACGGGAATCCTCAACCTCCAGGGCATCGAGGCCCTGACGACGGGGCAGACTGGCTGGCACACGTGGCTTGAGCAACGTCGTATCAACATCGGCGCGAGCGGCATTCGCGTTGCGTCGGGTTTCAATACGGCGGCGTTCGGCTTCGCGCACGGGATGACCGTGGGCGCGTTCGCGGACTACGTGATTCGCTCTGAACGTGCCAACCCGACCATGGGCCTCTACGGCAATACGACATTCGACACGCTGGACTCCGTCGATGGCACGACGCCGCGCACGATCACGATCACTGCCAATCTGACCAACTTGACACAGACCCACGCCAACGCGGAGTATCCTGGCACCGGAAAAATCATCAAGGTCAATCCCGGAACGCTCGTCCTCTCTGGCGATAGCACCTACTCGAACGGCACGACCGTCAACGGCGGCACGGTTCGCCTTGAACACAACAACGCGGCGGGCACGGGCGCAATCACGGTGGCGGCGGGCGCGACGCTGGAGCTGGCGGACGGCGTGACGATCGCCAATGCGGTCACGTTCGCGGACGGCGCAACGCTCGTGTGCGGCGCGGGGTCTCAGATCAGCGGCCCCGTTACGCGGAGCGGCACGGTGAACCTGCGTCTGTTGGGCACCGCCACGATCTTCCCCTCCGGCTACACGGATACGACCGGTTTCGTGGTCACTCCCGACAGCGCGGTCGGTACGCTCTCCGTCGATGGCGGCGCGCTCAAGTACGACGCCCGCGCGGTCGGCACGTACACATGGACGGGCGCGGTTGACGGCAACTTCTCCACGCCCGGCAACTGGAGCGTCAACGACGTGGCCGTGAACGACGTGCCGAGTGTACTCGACACGATTCGCTTTGCGCCCGAGGCTGCGACGACCGTGACGCTCGACGCGGACGCGCAGGTGGCCGCGATGGTGATTGAAGGGGCCGGCGCGCTCACGCTCGCCAATCCGTCCGCCGCTACGACCAATACGCTCACGCTCGCGTCCGTCACGAGCAGCGCGACCGTCATTCCCGTGGTCAACTGCAAGGTGCAGTTCACGGACACGTACAAGGTGAACTTCTCGAACACGTCCGTCAACTTCGCGGGCGGCGCGGTGGCCACGACGTGGGACAGCGGCAACACCTGGGCCACGCCAAATTCGGAGTTCCGGGGACGTGTCACCTTCACCGGCGATTGGACGCTCCCCAAAACAGAAGGGCAGCATACCTATATTCGTTCAGGGGCGGTGGTAACCTGCGACCGGCTGATTCTCCCCCTCCGCGGCAACTCTTATACCTCGCTGGTGCTGTTCCAGGTTGATGCCGGCGGCACGGTCAACTGCCGTACGGTTGAGCACAATGGTTCGACGTATTACTACAACGGCGTCGGACACGGCGTGGTCGTGTACGTGAACGGGACGTTGAACGTAGCAGAAAGCTACAACATGAACCACAGCGGCCGCATCGGCATCTTCAAGCAGCAGGGGCAAAACGGCTATCAGGGATCTGGCGTCATCAACCTCAATGGGATTGTCGCCGACTCGACGACGACAGATCCCAAGTGGATTGAGCATCGGAAACTCAATCTGGGGGCCGGCGGCATTCTCGTGAAGGCGACGGACGTCACGGGTATCGGCATCGGGCCGCAGATCACGCTCGGTGCGTTGGCCGACTACGCGATTCGCTATGAAGGCACCGGCAGCAAGGTGCATTTCCACGCCCCCGTCACGTTCGACACCTACGATTCCGCCGCGGCAACGGCCCGCACCGTCATCATCTCCGCCGACGTGGAGGACGGCAAGACCATCGGCACCTATTCGGGCGGCCGCTACGACGTGGGCGGCGCGATCATCAAGAAGAACGCGGGCACGCTCGTCGTTTCCGGCTACAACACGTTTACCGGCGGCACGACCGTGAACGGCGGCACGTTGCTCGCGGCGCATGAAAACGCCCTTGGCACGGGGGCGGCGTCGGTGGGGGCGGACGGCACGCTGGAGATCATGGAAGGGGTCTCGGTTACGAACGCGGTGACGCTCGCCGCGAACGCCACGCTGCTGATCGACGGCGCGGAGGCGCGCACGGCGGCGGGAGCGTCCGCCGTGGGCATGATTATCACGCCGGCCTCCGGGACGGCGAACCTGAAGGTGGTGGGCGACCTTTCCGAAGAGACTCAAAACGTCTCGATTCCGATTGGTGCGCTTGCCGAGGGCGCGACCGTGGAGGCGCTCTCGCTCGACGCGACGGCGCTGACGTTCCCGAAAGCCGGGTGGAATGCCAAGTTGAAGGCGCGTGACGGCACGCTTATGCTTGACGTCAAGAAGGCGACCAGCCTGACCATTATCGTGAGGTAACCGCTGGTAGGGACGGTACCCCGTGCCGTCCGCGGCGGTCGCGGGGCGACCGCCTTACCGGGAGCGGTCGCGCTTGTCACGGGCCGGGATTTCCGGCTGGGATTTTCGGCTTGTGGGCGGTGGTGAAATTATAGCATCATTTGATGCGTTCAATGGTCACGAGTTTATCAGTGAAAAGGGTAGTTGCAACAATCGGTAGGGCGGCATCGACGATGTCGCCGCCGCGCTCAGGAGGATGGTCGCGCGCAAAGCCCTTGACAGGGTGCGCTCCATCACGACCGACAACGGATGCGAGTTCCTCGATTCCGGGAAGATCAAGGCCGTCTTCGGCTGCAACGTCTACTACACCCGCGCCTACGCCTCGCGGGAGAAGGGATCCGTCGAGAACTGTAACCACCTCGTCAAGAGGTGGTACCCGAAGGAGCCGACTTCGGCAGGTGCACGCGCGCGGACTCGAGCGCGTCATCGACTCGATCCACCGCAAGCCGCCCGGCGGCAAGACCGCGTACGAGTTCGACACCGCCTTCGCAAAGGCGGCATAGGGGGGACACACGATGAATCGGAACAGGAACCGCGAAATGCGCGGCGGGACACCCAAGCGGAGGCCGGGCATCTTAAAAAAGCCCGGGCGTATCAGCCTGGGTTGCCGCGCCATCGTCAACGCCAATCACGAGAAAGGATCCCGGAATGAAAGTCTTTGAACTGCTTCCAAGCCCCCTTGGAAGCATCCTCAGAAAATTGACTCACTTCACTTGCAATTCACCGGGATTGAGCGAGGATGCGTTGTAGCGATAGCAACGTATGCCTGTCGCGCAAACGAGACAGCCTATATGCGCGGTTTCCACGCTTTATGTGAACATATCGGCTCTTCGAAGTTTTTAGTGGAACGGGAATCATCTTTGTCCGCCCATACCACTGAAAACAAACAAACGGATTTGCTCACGCCTAACGGCGTTCGCAAGGAGGAGTAAGCCGCGTCAACGGCGAACAAATCCGTGTGTTAGAAGGGAATCGGGATTATTGATTGCTGAACAATGAGGATGAAGATCACGAACGTTTCCACAGTTTTTTTGAAAAACCAACATATTGAGCCTTCCGCGATTATTTGTTACGGTGTCCCATTCCCGGCCATGAAGGGAAAGGTGATATCGATTCCCGTATGTTTGCCTCGCTGCCTACATAGGAAGGTTTGAGTATAATTTGCATCCCCTATCCCGGTATTTGACACACGGGAAGGACACGGCCGGGCGCGTCCTTCCCTATCTCTTCACTCGTATCTCCTACACTGTCCGCCGCGTTTGCGCGGTTCGCGGATGCATTCCCCTTTGTTCAATCGTCAATGTCTCACCCCACTAGCGGAGTTTTTCGTAGAAGGTCTTCATCTCCTCGTCGGAGCCGTATTCGCCGGATTGAAAACGCAGCGGCTTCCCTTCGTAACGGGGAATCAAATGGACGTGTACGTGCGGAACGGTCTGTCCCGCACTCGCTCCGTTGTTCTGCAGCACGTTGAGACCGGAACACCCCAGCCGCTCTTTGAGCCGGACGGCGATTTTCTGGACAGCCTTCGCCAGCTGGACCAACACCTCTTCAGGAAGCTCGCCGATGGTCGCGGCGTGGTGTTTGGGGACGACCAGCACATGTCCCTTCTCAAACGGGTTGATGTCCATGAAGCTGACGAGGTTGTCATCTTCGAAAATCTTGTACGAGGGAATCGTCCCTTCGATGATTTTGCAGAAAATGCAGTCGGGATCTTTGTGCATGGCGTTTCTCCTTTCGGCGGATTATTTCAGAACGGTTGCGCCGAGTACGGCGAAGACCACACCTAGGACGAGGTTGGACAGGGCGAACCCCCGGAAGCGGGCAGGCGTCGCCGTTACATAGGCGATCAACTGCCGTTCTTTCCACGGATAAAGAATGAGGATCATGCCCTTGATGATACAGAGGTAAGCAAAAACCACGACCACCAGTCGCCAGGGGGAATCGTTCAGGCGCGTGGCGTGTAGCAACCCGTAGGGAAAGAGGCAGAGGATGCCCCCCCAGGCGCGGCAGGGCAATAGGTTGTCCAGCGCCCACCACGTCAACGGAATGCAGACCAGTGCAATGAACGGCACGAATTTCTTATACGGCTCCAGGAAGTCCAATCCCATTTTGGAGACGGCGTAGGCAGACCACGCCCAGGCGACGGCGGAAAGCACGTATCCTGCCCATCGGTTGCGCGGGAAGGCCGCGAAGACCTTTGCGGCGGGGCCGGGCGCGACGAACGACACGAGTCCGATTACGCCCGTGAAACAAGCCAACAGGTAACACCAGCAGGAAAGCGGCATGGTTTTCACTCCTTGTTTTGTCCGGTGATTTCGTGAATCGTATGGATGAACTCGCCGGCATCCTTGAACCGGCGGTAGACCGAAGCGAACCGGATGTACGCGACCTGGTCGACCGGGGCGAGGCGCTTCATCACCTCTTCGCCGATCTGCTGGGTGGTGACTTCGCTCTCGCCTTCGAACGCCCGCTCCATGTCGGCGATGATCGCTTCGACCTGCGCCTCCGTGACGGGGCGTTTCTCGCAAGCGCGGAGAAGCCCGCGGGTCAACTTTTCCCGGTTGAAATCTTCCGACCGTCCGTCACGTTTGACCACGCGCAGGTTCTCGCGCATCACTTCTTCGTAGGTGGTGAAACGGCATTCACAGGCGAGGCACTGGCGGCGGCGGCGGATTGCCGCCCCGTCGCGGACGGAACGGCTCTCTAGCACTTTGTCATCGACTTTCCCGCAACTCGGACAGCGCATTTCATTCCCCTCCCGTGAGGGCCATCACCCGGTCGATCAGGACGTCCACAGACAAATCCTTCAACAGGCAGCGGTCGGGCAAATCAAGGTTCGCGACGTGCGAAAGCTGGGCTTCCGGCAGGTCAAGCCCGTAGACGACCGCCTTGATCCCTTTAGAACGCGGCAGACGCCGGAGCGTGGCGATCACCTCGTCCGCGCTCATGCCGGGCGTTTCAAGGCGGATGACAAGCGCGTCGGGTTCGGCGAGGACGCACTGCTCGACGGCTTCCCCGCCGTTTTTCGCGGGGATGACGTCGAATCCCGCCTGACTCAATTCCGCCTGGAGGCGCGTCCGGAACACGGGGTCGCCCTCTGCCAGCACAAGCCGGCGCAGGGAAGCCGGGGGCGCGGTATGCGCACCGTCGTTCGCGGTCTCGAACAGGATGCGGTTGATCTCCGCCTGCAAGTCTTCGGGGTCGCACGGCTTGGCGATGAACCCTGCGATGCTCTTGTCGGCAAAATATTCCGCCATCGCAGAACGGGCCGTCAACACGAGGATCGGGTACAGTGTCGTGCCGTCTGGATTCGTGACCCGTTCCAGAAACCCTTTCCCGCCCATGCCGGGCATGCTCATGTCGAGGATGACGAGGTCTGGCTGGAACGGGCGCATCTTGACAAGCGCCTCCTCGCCGCTGGCCGCACATTCGACCGCATACCCTTCGAATGTCAGGAAGTCGCCGAGCGTCTCCAGCAGGCTCGGATCGTCATCGACCAACAACAGTTTGCGTTTTGTCTCCATAACTTTCTCCGCCTCAAAAACGGGGGGAAGTCTACCACACCCGCCGCACCTTGCCAAGCGAAATGAAACGGTCCCGCGTTCCCGCCGCTCATGCGCGAGGTTTGCCCGCCGGGACACCGTGGTGGATGCGGTCGATCGCGTAGGCGAGGACGTGTTCCTCCTTCATGTTCTTTTCGAGTTGTGCGTCCATCTCGTCAACGGCGTTGACGTTGTACAGTGCCTGGGCGAGTTTCAGCCGGGCGGCGCGCGGTTTCAGCGTTTCGAGGTAACGCTGGTTGTAGACCAGCGTTTCATCCCCCCCCGCCGTCAGGATCATCAGGTCGCGGAACCAACGTTGGACGGTGAGCATGAAGTCGTGTCGCATCTCGCGGTAACGGGCGCTGACCTTGGCCGTCACCACATCTTTTTCCTCTACGATCTCCCCTGTAGACTTTTCCTGTTTCCCTTCCTCGCGGACTTCCCGTTCGGCCTCTTTCTGCATCTCTGCGAGAATGGCGACGAGCATATTGGCCGAGGCCAGGCGTTCCGTCGGCGACCCCAGGACGGGACCCGCCAAGACGTCCAGCACGCGCCCCTCCCACGGTTCGGGAAGCGAACGGTTCTCGTCTAGGTCAATTCGCTGGCATCGCGAAATGACGGTTGGAAGCAGTTTCTGCGGTGCGTCGGAAAGCAGGATAAACAAGGATTTCGGGACGGGTTCTTCCAGCGTTTTCAGAAAAGCGTTCGCCGCCTCGGTGCGCATACAGTCGGCGTTGGAAATGACGGCTGCCTTCCATCCCCCCCCGAACGAGGTCTCTGTCATAGGTCCCAGCACCTGGGTGCGGATTTGTTCGACGCTGATGATGCGCGATTTTTTTTCAGGAAAGACCCAGTGTACGTCCACTTCCACCCGGTTCGCCACCTTGTGACAGGCATCGCACGTGCCGCAGGGTTTCTCGCCCGTCGAGGTACAGAAGAGCATCTGAAGGATGTGAACGGCCAGCCTGCGGGCGTCCCCCCGCGTGTTGCCGGTGATGAGGTAGGCCTGCGCGGAACGCCCGCTCAGGATGGCATTCTTGATAAACTCGAAACTCTGCTCGCGGGTCATCTTATTACCTCCCCGCCGAACCCGAACCGTGCGGCGACCCTCTTGCGGACGGTTTCGGCAACCTCCTCCTTCGACTGCCCGGCGTCGATCACGGCAATACGCCCTGGATCACGCTTGGCCAATTCCAGGAAACCGGCGCGGAGACGTTCATGGAACGCGCGCGCCTCGCGCTCGAAACGGTCCGGTTCGCTTCCCGCATCCGTCTGGCGTGCGGCGATCCGCGCAAAACCGATGTCCGGGGGAAGGTCGAGCAGCAGGGTCAGGTCGGGAACCAGTCCGCCCGTCGCGAAGGTGTCCAGGTGCCGCAGTGCGTCCAGGTCGAATCCCCGTCCATACCCTTGGTAGGCGAAAGTCGAATCATCGAACCGGTCGCAGAGGACCCAGACCCCCTGCTCAAGGGCGGGGGCGATTACGTTCGCGACCAGCTGCGCCCGGCTGGCGAGGAAGAGCAGGACTTCCGTCCGAGGCGACGGAGGTTCACCCGCCGCGTCGTCCTGAAGCAATCCGCGGACTTGTTCGCCGAGCTTCGTTCCGCCCGGTTCCCGCGCCAACAGAACCGGTATGCCTCGCGTTTCCAGAAACGCGGCCAGTTCCCTGATCTGCGTAGACTTTCCTCCGCCTTCCGGCCCTTCAAACGTGATGAACTTTCCCTTCATGGACGCCTCGGTTTTTCCTTTGGACACGGACAGTATACCCTACTTTTCCCCAGTGGGGCAATGCCGTTTTCAAACGTACTTCTTGCAGAGGAGAGAAGAGTATGGTATCCTCTCTCTCGTCGCGTTTGAATATGGATGGGTGCCGAACGCCCGGTCAATCGCGAAACGTTGAACAAAAGGGAAAGACCATGAAGAAAGTACTTGTCGTTGTTGCCGTTGCCGCGGCGTCGTTCATGTGTGCCGCGTATACGCAGGCGCCCGTGCCGGTCAAAACCGTGTGGGGTGAGAAGGTCACGCCCGAAAACGCTTGGCGCGCCTATCCGCGTCCGCAGATGGTACGCCAGAACTGGACTAACCTGAACGGTCTCTGGCAGTACGCCGTCACGAAGAACGCGCCGGGGTGTCCGGCGAAGTGGGATGGCGAAATCCTCGTACCGTTCGTGATCGAAAGCGCGCTTTCGGGTGTCGGGCGCATCATCGAATCAGACGAGACGCTCTGGTACAAGCGTTCGTTCGACGCGGACGTGAAGACTGGCGAGCGTCTGCTCCTCCATTTTGAGCAGGCCGACTTCCGCACGATGGTGTACGTGAACGGACGTGAACTGGACGTTCCGCACGAGGGCGGGCAGATGCCGTTCTCGTACGACGTAACCGACTTCGTGAAGAAGGGCTCGAACGAATTGGTCGTCTCCGTGTGGGACTCGACGCAGGATGTCATTGGCTCATCCGGCAAGCAGGCGTTCAATCCGCGGGGGTGCTTCTACACGCGCTCGACCGGCATAGGCGGCACGGTGTGGCTTGAAGCCGTGCCGGCCGTCCACATTGCGAACTACAAGGTCACGCCCGACATCGACAAGGGAACGGTGCGTTTCGCATTCGATGTCGCGGGCGGCGGCTTCGCCAAGCCCGAGGTGCGCGTCTCCGTCCAGTGCGACGGCGCTCCCGCCGTCGCCACCACGACGGACGGCATCGCCGTGGTGAAGATGCCGGCCGGCTTCAAGCTGTGGAGCCCCGAGTCGCCCGCGCTCTACGACTTCACCGCCACGTGCGGCACCGACAAGGTCAAGGGCTACTTCGGTATGCGCAAGATCGAGGTCAAGAAGGACGCGAACGGTGTACTGCGCATCTTCTTCAACAACAAACCGCGCTTCCTTGTCGGCACGCTCGACCAAGGGTGGTGGCCGGACGGTCTCCTTACGCCGCCCTCCGACGCGGCGATGGCCTACGACATCCTGAAGCTCAAGGAGATGGGCTACGACATGATGCGCAAGCACATCAAGGTCGAGCCGCGCCGCTACTACCACCTCTGCGACAAGTATGGCATCCTGGTGATGCAGGACATGCCGTCCGGGAGAGGTGATCAGGCGTACCGCAACAATCGCCTTCCGCCTGCGGACGCGGAGAAGAGACATCAGCACCTCATGCAGAGCCGCTACGGCTTCTACCGCCGCGAGCTGAAGGAGATGATCGACCACCTCTACAACGTGCCGTCCATCGTGAGCTGGATCCCCTACAACGAGAGTTGGGGCCAGCCCGGCGAGTTCCTCACCCATGCGACGCTCGTGTGGACGCAAAAGTACGACCCTTCGCGCATCATTGACGGTCCCTCCGGCTGGAACGACTACGAGGGCGGCAACAAGGGCCCCCACAAGCCTGCCGGCGAGGAGGAGGCCGCCGACCTCGTTGATAAGCATGACTATAGAGGACGTCCCGGGATGTGGCCTGTGAACGACCGGCGCGCGAGTTTCCTCGGCGAGTTCGGCGGTATCGGCTGCCGCGTTGCAGACCATCTCTGGACGACGAATGCATGGGGTTACGGCGGCACCGGCAAGGATGCGGACTGTAACCAGGTGCAGAACAAATTCATCGCCCTCATGGATCATGTCGCAGGGCTAGCCATGAACGGTCTCGCGGGAAGCGTCTATACGCAGACGACCGACGTGGAAGGGGAAATCAACGGCCTGATCACGTATGACCGCAAAGTGGTGAAGTTCGACGAGAAGGCGCTCTCGGCTGTCCACAACCGTGTCCGTGAAGCCGCCTGCCTTGGATCGATGCCTCGCCTGTCCACCGTTTTCGCGCCCCGGCTCGACCCCGATCCAAAAGCCTGGGCGTGGACGGTGACCGCCCCCGCCGCCGGATGGGAGAAGCCCGGTTTCGACGATTCCGCGTGGGCGCGTTCCGCCGGCGGGTTCGGCAGCAAGTTTGTCCGCCACGACCATAAACACGCCGTCGCCGCGACGGAATGGACGGGCGAGAGCATCTGGCTGCGCCGCCATTTCACCTATGCCAAGCCGAAGGGCGAACTGCTCAGGGCTGTCATTATGATGTTCCACGACGAGGACGCGGAGGTTTACCTGAACGGTTCCCTGATCCTTTCCGCAAAGGGGTACAACACGAACTGGACGCCGTTCTCGATACCGGTCGCGAAGTTCAACGACGCCGTGAAAGAGGGCGACAACGTGATTGCCGTCAAGGTCATCCAGACTGTCGGCGGGCAGTACATCGACCTTGGCCTCTCCGTCGATACGGCGAAATAGAAAGTGCGGCCACGGCGACACGCGTACCCCGCGCGTGTCGCCGCCGGACCGTAGACAGGATGCATGACGGAGTTCAGCGAACACATTTCAAACCTTCTGGTGCCGCAGATCACGGGTCGTGAAAAAGTTGTCGATCTGTTTGCCGGTTGCGGCGGACTCTCGCTTGGTTTCGAAGCGGCGGGGTTCGTAACCCGTGGTTTCGAGATGGTTTCTTCGGCGGTTCAGACCTATCGGCGCAATCTGAACGGACCCTGCGAAGAGGTGAAACTAGAGGTCGGGTTTGAATATCCGTCCGCCGACGTCGTCATTGGCGGCCCTCCTTGCCAGCCGTTCCGTGTCCGAGGAAAACAGCAGGGCATGAATGACGCCCGTGACGGATTCCCCATTTTCATCGATGCGGTCAAGAGGCTCAACCCTCGCCTGTTCCTCTTTGAGAATGTCCGCAACCTGATGTTTTCGCACCGATGGTATCTCGACCTGATTCTCAACGAGCTGGAGAAGCTTGGGTATGTCGTCGAGTTCCGGTGCCTCAACGCTGTCAATTTCGGCGTTCCGCAGAATCGCGAGCGTCTTGTGGTCGTAGGCCATCGTTCATCATTTCGGTTCCCCGAGCATGAACAGCATGTCGCGACGGTCGGCGATGCAATCGGGGACACCATGGCGACGGTACCCGACGGAGCGAAGATCCTCACGCCCGAACAGGATGCGTACATAGCCGAATACGAACGGAAGTCGCATTGCGCCCGACCTCGGGGCCTGTATCCGGACATGCCTTCCCGTACCGTCACATGCCGTAATCTCGCCGGCGCGACGAGCGACATGCAGCGCGTGCGCCTCCCCGATGGGAGGCGGCGCGGATTCAGAGCTTCCCGGACACATTCGAGTTCTGCGGGAACGAGGTGCAGCAGTTCACGCAGAAAGGCAACGCCGTCCCGCCCTTGCTGGCGTACAAACTGGCACTCGCGGTCGGGGACACGCTTGTCCGGCGCCGCCGCCCTCGCCCCATACAGACAACCCTGGACATTTGACATGAAACCTCGTAGTACGAGAGCAGATAGACTTATTGGGCAAATGCTCGATGTCCTTGCGGCAACAGGCATTCCCGTCGAAAAAGAGCCCGTCAGGACTCGACGGCGCATAGCCGAAGCGGCCTTGGCCGTTGCAGGGATATCAAAGTCGTTCACGGAGGCTCATTCATCGGACGATGGTTGTTTCCTGACCACACGGCAGATAATAGCCTTTGAAAACGAGAAGTTCGGGCGCACCTATTCGCCAGGCTCCTACGATGATGTCCGCCGCCGTCATCTGATTTTGCTCACAGCGGCAGGTTATGTGGTAAATTCGTCGTCGTTGGCATCGCAATCCACGAACAATCTCACGTGCGGATATGCTGCATCGCCTGACTTCGCAGCGCTTCTCCGTACGTACGGGAAGCCCGGCTGGAAGAAAGCCGTTGCCGATTTCATGGCGCAGCGAGAAACACTTCGTTCCGAACTTGAACGAAAGCGCGAGTTGGAGCGGATCCCGGTTGTGTTGCCTTCTGGCGTCGAAGTCAAGCTTTCCGCAGGTGAACACAATGCGCTTCAGCGCGACATCGTGCAAAAGTTTCTTCCTCGCTTCGGTTTCGGGGCGGAGGTCTTGTACCTTGGTGATGCGACAGACCGATACCTCGTTCGGGAAACGGAACGGCTTTCGCAGCTTGGATTTTTCGTCCTAGAGCACGATGAACTGCCAGACGTGATCGCATACAGCGAGTCGAAGAACTTGTTGTTCTTGGTCGAAGCTGTCCACAGTTCCGGAGAGATAACGGAACTTCGCATGAGGAAGCTCAAGGGAAAGTTGTCGAGGTGTACTGCGTCGCTTGCGTTCGTGTCGGCATTTGCGACACGGAAGGATTTCCGTAAGTCTTCAGCCAACTTGGCATGGGAGTCGGAGGCGTGGATAGCGGAGTATCCCGACCACATGATTCACTTCAACGGATGGAAGTTTCTTGAACTACAACAAAGGAAATCGTAAACATGAACGTAGACATTGAGATGTTTTGCGCGACCGTGTCGGTGGGAATGATGTGCGCCATTGCGATGGCGGATGGCGATACGGTGAAAGACCTCTCCGGTACGTGGCGCGTGACAGGTGAAAACCTTTCCGGGGAGGTCTGCCTCCCCGGAACACTTGCCGATGCGAAGCTCGGACGGCACGTGACGGCCGCCGACTGGGAAGCGGACACCGAGCGCCCGTCGAAGGGCGCGCTGACCCGCGAATACCAGTATCGCGGCACGGCCGTCTACGAGCGCGAGATCGAACTCACGGAGGAAGAGGCGCGGTATCCACTTGAATTGGTGATGGAACGCGTGATGCTCCATTCCGAACTCGCCATCGACGGCGAGGCGGTCGGCTCGTGCGATTCGCTCGCCGTCGAGCACGTCTATCCGATTCCGCAGCGTCTGACGAAGCCGGGCCGACACACGATCCGCCTGACGCTCGACAACTCCAACCGCTATAACTTCTCCGAATGGGCACACAGCTACGGGCCCGTCATGCAGAGCGTGTGGCACGGCGTCGTGGGCGAGTTCGCGCTGCGGCGGCAGAGCCCGTTGCGGAAAGCGCGCGTGTTCGCCACTTGGCCCGCGAACGGGAAGTTGGCGGTGGAAGTACCGGAAGGGTTTGAGAATTTGGGGAATGTGAAATTGTGGAAATGTGGAAGTGCGGAAGTGTGGAAATGTGGAAGTGCGAAAACGAGGAAACCTTCGTCGTATCGCAGGGGGTTCAACCTCGTCGAACTGAAGCTTGACCGCGAACCGGAACCGTGGTCGGAGCATCATCCTAATCTCTATGTGCTGGAGCTGCGCGACGAGGCAAACGACTTCACGTACCAGATCCGCTTTGGCTTCCGTAGCGTCTCCGCGCATGACCACGCGATCTGGATCAACGGCGCCAAGTGGTTTATGCGCGGCAACCTCGACTGCTGCCATTTCCCGCTCACGGGCGCTCCCGACACGACCAAGGCGTGGTGGCTGGAGACGTTCCGCAAGCTGCGCGACGAGGACGGCATCAACACGATCCGGTTCCACTCGTGGACACCGCCCAAGGCCGCGTTCGACGCGGCGGACGAGCTCGGTGTGTTCTGCGCCGTCGAGGCCGGCATCTGGGTTGATCGCTGGCACAAGTCCGACAAGGTCGGCTTCGGCAAACCCATCGACGGTTTTGTCCACCGCGAATTGCGGTCCATCCTTGAGCAGAGGGCGAACGCGCCGTCGTTCATCTCGCTCGCGCTCGGTAACGAAATGGGCGGCTCGAATTTCGAGGTGATGGGCAAATGGCTTGCCGAGTGCAGGGCGTTCGACCCGGGACGACTCTACTTCGCGACAACCGCCCGCGACATTTCGTCGGCCGACGACTACGTCGCGACGCACCGCTATCCGGGAATCGGGATGATGCGCGGACGCATCAGACCCGGCACCGACTGGGACTACGAGGGCGTCTACGGGCAGACAGGGATTCCGTCCGTGGCGCACGAGATCGGACAGTGGCCCATCTACGTGGACTGGAAACACGAGCTTGCGAAATACACGGGGGTGCTACGTCCGTACAACCTCGAACACTGCCACGACGTGGCCGTGAAGTCGGGGACGGAGCGTCTCTGGCCGCGTTTCTGCGAAGTGTCCGCGAAGCTCAACCGCCTCATGTACAAGGACGAGGTGGAGAGTTTCATGCGCACGCCGTCGTGCGCCGGTCTCCAGCTTCTGAGCGTGCAGGACTTTACCGGACAGTTTGAGGCGATGGTCGGCTGGCGCGACAGTTTCTACGACCTGAAGCCGTCCGTGAAGACGCTGCCGCCGTTCAGGGACATCTTCAACGAGCTGCCGCACCTGGCGCGTTTCGAGAAGTATGCCTGGCAAGTCGGCGAGACTTACAAGGCGACGCTCGTCTTGCGCAACCTGACGGAGAAGCCGATTCTGGAGGGCACCGAGTTCGGGTATTCGATACTTGCGGGGCAGTCGCCGACGGGACAACAAGTATGCGAAAACAAGATGAGTGGTGTGCTTCGCCTCACCAAGACCATCAACCCAGGCGAAGTCGGCGTTGTAGGCGAAGTATCGTTGCCGCTCACGGATGAAATGGCCGGGCGAAAGTTCACGCTGATTTTCGGCAAGAACAACTGGCCGTTTTGGGTGTTCGGCAGGGCGCAGACTCCGGCCGTGCCGCCGCAAATCCTCGAGACCGCCTCCTTCGACGCGGCAGTCGCGGCTCTCGCGAAAGGCGGTACGGTCCTCTACACGGGTTCGAGCGCGAAGAGCGCGAAGTCGCACTTCAAGCCGGTCTTCTGGTCCACGGGACATTTCCAGAGCGTGAGGGCCGAACTCTGCACGCTGGGCTATTCCATTCGCGCCGACCATCCTGCGCTGCGCGGTTTCCCGACCGAGGACTGGGCGGACTGGCAGTGGTACAACCTCGTGGAAGGGGGCGTGAAGCACGGCATCACCGATTTGCCGCAGGCTATCGATCCCATCGTCAGGCCGATTCCCGACCTGCACCATTCCACGTCGATGGGAATGCTCTTCGAGTTGAAGGTGGGCGCGGGACGCCTCATGGTGTGCGGGCTGAACCTTTCCGACAAGACGTTGCCAGAGGTTTGCGCGATCCGTAAGAGCGTTCTCTCGTATATGGCGTCGAAAGACTTCAATCCGGAAACCTCGATAGAAATGGACAAGTTAAAGGAATTGTTCGCGCCACAGGCGTCGGAGTCGAAGTTGCGTCCGGCGCAGTTCCGCGACGCGCCCGTCTACATCGCGGCGGCGGTGGAGCTGGACGCGGCGGAGAGGAGCGTCGAATGGAAGAAGGCGCTCGATTTTGTGGAGATGAAGCAGGGAGGCTACAGCGTCTCCGGCAAGGGACGCTGGGGTGCTTGGCGCGACAGTACCGGTTCCTTCTGGCATGGTCAGGGACTTGTCGTTACGTTGACCGGAACGAAGCCCGTGAACGGGGTGCTGTGGGTGCGTTTCCGCGATCCAAACCGTAACAACCGCTCCGGACGCGGCACGTGCGAGGGGCGTCCGTTCACGGTCCCGAAGCACCAGAAGGAGAAGGACGGCATCTGGTGGGCGAAGCTTCCCGTCATGCGCGAGGACGCGCTCGATGGGAAAATCGAACTCACCTGTGAAGTAACCACGGGACCGAACCTGATGATCGACCGCGTGGTCCTCGTCGAAGACAAGTAAATCGAAGGAGGTTGACAATGGAAACGAAGATGGGCTGGACGATGGTTGCGACTTTCGCCCTTGCAATGCAGACGGAGTCGGCGGACGTGAAGGTTTCACCGTGCCGCGAGTACGTGAATCATGCGTTCCGCGCCCCCGCTGTAAAAGCCGGAGAGAAGGTCGCCGGGTTCGTGTGGCTGGAGGCGGAATACTTCGCCGGCTACGGCGGATGGAAGGTTGACACGCAGTTCACCCACAAGATGGGAAGCGCGTACCTGCTCGCCCCCGGCGTCTTGGAACCCGTCGCACCGGCGACGACGAAGGTGCGGATTCCGCGTCAGGGAACGTGGCGTGCGTGGGTTCGGACAAAAGATTGGCTGCCCGAGTTCTCGCCCGGAACGTTCGTTCTCGAAGTGGCAGGCAAGCGCAGCCGCGTCCTCGGCGCGTCCCGTCGTGAAGGCTGGGCATGGGAGAACGCCGGCGACTTCGCGTTGAACGCCGGCGAGAACACCGTTTCGCTTGTCGATCTCTCCGGCGCACTCTCGCGCTGCGACGCGATTCTCTTCACGACCGACCTTTCCTATGTGCCGCCGGAAGAGGCATCCGCACTCGCGGCGGAGCGCCGTCGCCTGACGACGGGCGAGGTAAACGTCGCGGACGGCGGTGCGTTCGACCTCGTCGTCGTGGGCGCGGGGCCGGGCGGTCTCGGCGCGGCTTTCGCCGCCGCGCGCAACGGGCTGCGTGTCGCCGTGGTACACGACCGCCCGGTTCTGGGCGGCAACGCCAACTGCGAGATGGAGGTCGGCATCAACGGCGCGGGCGGCGCGAAGGGCCGCGAGTCCGGCCTCGTGTGCGAGGCACTGATGCGATGCAAGATGCACGAGGGATGGAGTTACAGCGACGCCTTCCGCGAAATGGCCGATGAATTGAAGGGACGGTTCTTCGAGTTTCCGAACGAACGCGTGATGTCCGCCGAGAAGAACGGCGATGCCATTGCTTCGGTGGTCTCCCGTAACACGCTCACGGGGAAGGAGACGCGCTTCGCGGGACGCTATTTCGCGGACGGTACCGGTGACGGCTGGCTGGGGCTCTTCGCCGGCGCGGAATACATGCACGGCCGCGAAGGCAAGAACGAGTACAACGAGGCACCAGCCCCGGACAGGCGCGACGAGATTACGATGAGTGGATGCGTGATGAAGGACAGGCGTGTCGGCTACATCGTCGGGTACGCCGACCACCCCGTGCCGTACAGGACCCCGGCGTGGGCGAACGTCCTGCCCAAGGGGTTCAGGCGCCGCGTACATGGCCCGCACGGAGCCTGGTGGATGGAGAACAACGGACGCTTCAACGACCTGGAGGACCCCGAGCGCGCACGCGACCAGCTCGTCAGGATATCGTACGCCTACTGGGGCTGGATCAAGAACGAGTCGCCGGTCAAGGAGCAGGCCAAGAACGCCTACATGGCCGAGATCGCATGGAAGAACGCCCGCCGCGAAGGCTACCGCCTCGTCGGCGACTACGTGATGACCGCGAACGACGCGCTCGCGGGCACAATGTTCCCAGACCGAATCTCGTACGGAGGATGGGGGCTGGACACCCACGACCCGCTCGGCATGGAAAACCCGACGGGCAACGGCTTCTGGCGCAGCCACCCCGGGGTTCCGCTCTATTCCATTCCCTACCGCTGCATATACTCGAAGAACGTATCCAATCTCTTCCTGTGCGGACGCTCCATCAGCGTGACGCACATCGCCTTCGGCACGATTCGCGTCATGGCGACGCTGTTCCAGCTGGGGCAGGCCGCCGGCACTGCCGCTGCCGTTGCGTGCGAGAAGGGCGGCATCACGCCGCGCGAATGCGGCAAGAGGCACATCAAGGAGATTCAGCAGCGGCTCCTGAAGGACGACCACTACATCCCGCAGATCCAGAACGAGGATCCGTTCGACCTCGCCCGCACGGCGAAGGTGTCGTCGTCCGATGCCGGCCTGCGGCGCTTGACCTTCGGCGCGTCCGCCCCGGGGCTTCGCAGCAAAGACGGCATGGCGCACGATTGTTCAGGGTTCCGCCGTGCGGTCAGGTTCGAGCGTGGAAGCCTCAAGACGCTCGACGCCGTGTCACTCCTGCTGGTAAACAACGGGAAGAAGCCGGTGGTGACGACGGTGAACGTGTTTCTGACGGACAGCCAGTCATGGCGTCCTGACGACCGGCCCGCGGCTGTACTCAAGGCGACAGTCCCCGCCGGACACGACGGTCTCGTGCGTTTCGCGCCGGAGCGTCCGGTCGCCGTCGGCGCGAAGTTCGTCTGGCTTGAAGTCGTGCCCGTGAAGGGGATATCGTGGGCGCTCCGTGAAGGGACGACCGGCTATTCCGACTTCCGTGCCTACTGCGCGAAGGGCCAGGAAAGGTGGACAGCCATAGACGGGCAGCAGTATTCGTTCGTCACCGAACCCGCGCTCGTGCGAGAGAGCGATTCAAACGCGGCGGCGGTGGTCGACGGCGTGGCGCGGCTGGAGGACGGAGTCTACCACGGGTGGCGGTCCAATCCCGGCGCGAAACTGCCCCAGAGCATACGGCTCGACTTCCCGGCACCCGTCACTGTGCGCGAGGTGCGCATCACCTTCGATCCAAAACTCTCGTCTGCCCGCCAGTATGCAAGACCGAAAGAACTTGTGAAGGCGTATGAGGTGGAGGGGCTTTCGGACGGCAAGTGGATGCGTCTCGCGGGGGACGGAAACAACCAGTTGCGTCACCGTGTGCATACGTTTCCCGCCGTGAAGATCGGCGCCCTGCGCGTCACCGTGAAGGAGACGTGGGGCGACAAGTCCGCGCGCATTTTCGAGATCCGCGCTTACGAGAACGTCGCCAATTTTTCCAGGGATGCCGGCGATATCCGCCTGATGAGTTACAACATCCACCATTGCAGGGGCGCGGACTTGAAGGTCGATTGCCGGCGTATTGCGGAAGTCATCGACCGCGAACGCCCTGATTTCGTGGGGTTGAACGAAGTGGACCAAGTGGCGGCGCGCTCCGGGAATATCGACATTCCCGCCGAGTTGGCGCGGATGACCGGGCTTCATGCCACGTTCGCGAAGGCGATTTCCCTGCGTGACGGGGGCGATTACGGGAATGCCATCCTCTCTCGCGAAAAACCGCTCTCCGTCCGGCGCGTCCCGCTTCCGGGCGGAGAGCCGCGCGTCTTGCTTCTCTGCGAGTTCAAAGACTTCTGGTTCGGGACGGCGCACTTTGCGTTACAGGCCACGAACAGGCTCGCGACGGCGAAGATCATCAAGGACGTTCTCCCGAAAACGTGCGGCGGTAAACCGGTATTCCTTTCAGGGGACTGGAACGCCACGCCGGATTCACAGACGCTTGAAACGATGCGTGGATTCCTGACCGTGCTGACGGACGTGGATAAGCGCACGTTCCACGGTTTCGCCAAAAGGTATCCCGCGACGATATTCTGTATCGATTATATCGCCGTAGACAAAGAATCGGCGAAACGTTTCCGTGTGAAAGAGACGCACGCCACCCCGGAGACCATGGCTTCTGACCACAATCCCGTCATCCTGACGCTGGAACGCGCGCCGTGACGAGGTTTCGTCATTTTTCGACACCCCGAAATCTCCCTGCGTTTTTCTGGCTCTTCCAAGCTTTTTTGTAGAAACGGACATTCTGCGATTTTGATGAAACGCAGAGGGGAGGGGTGACGTCCCCGTTGCCCGTCAACATTTCCCATTTCCCCTTATCCTCTTCGCCTCCGCCTTTCCGCATTAAAAAACCTCCGGATACTCCTGTTCGCCATGTCCAAAAACACAGTCAACCGCCTTGCACGGGAATGTGCATGGGGATAAGATGTCATAACACCTTTTCGCCCTTTTCACCGCCCCTCTGCTTTCAAAGAAATGTCCGTTATAACGAACTGCGTGTTTGTAAAGAACGTCAAACACTTCTGGCATTCACATCGTAGATGGTGTACACTGTGACTGTTCCGTCTGTGGGGGACGGAGCGTAACGAGGTCGAATATGCGCGTTTCAACCATGTTCAAACTGTTTTACGGGATCCTCCTTTCTTCTGTATTGACTTTCGCCGCCGTAGGCGTCCCATGGGTCGATCCGGATGACGTGAATGCCGATCCTCCAGCGGTGCAGACCTCCGGCGCGGTGGTTTTGAACCGCTGGACGAACCAGTACGCGGATGCGCTGGCGGTCTCGAAAACGCTGGGGCGTCCCGTTCTCCTCGCAATCGCGACCTCGAAACGGACCTGCACGGAGTGCAAGAAGTGGTACAAGGCGATGGAGAATCCGGCGTGGGCAAAGTGGCTCGCCCGCCATCCGATGGTTCTGGTGTTCATCAATTACATGAGCGACCGCGCCCTTTATGACGAATACCACTCGCTCTTTAAAGGCGAACCGTCCGACACCTGGCCGACCCTCGCGATTTTGGAGTCCGGAAGTTCGCCGACTTCCCCTACGATCCTTGCGAAACTGGATGACGAACCCGACAAGAAAAGCATCTATCCGAACTGTGCGAAGTTCACGGAATGGCTCGGCGAGTACGTGTACGGTTACGAATCCACCACCGTTGCGTTCGGCGATCCGCCCGCCGCCGTTGTCCACGAGGGGGAAACCATCACGGGGACGCTTTGCCGGACAGGCAGCGATTTCGGTGCGGTGCGGGCGACCGTGCGCGTGAAAGTTGACGGGAAGGATTCGGAGATCCCTGCCCAGACGGTCATCTGGGAGGACGGAGCGAGCGGCGATGCCCCGTTCACGTTCGCTTTGCCCGCGACCGATGCCTACGAGGCGCCGCGTCAGCTGCAGTTCTTGCTTACGGCGACGAACTTGACAGACGCGACCATGTCGGTGGTGACAAACAGCGTATCGTTTTCCGTCACGAACGGGATCGAGTCCGTTGAGACGAACGACTTGCTGCGTCTCGTCACGACCAACTACAACGTGACCGTTACAAACCGGATGGAAATCACGACCAACTACAACGCGAAAAGTTCCATTGCGTTGAACTACGGACGGCAGTCGTTCACGATGACGTTTTTCGACCAGTTGGAATGGCAGACTCTGGCAGAATTCAAGAGCGGAAATAACGGCCTCGCTTCCCTCTCCCCCGATGCCGGAACGCCTTGGTTCGCCGGTAAAGACGGACGGTTGCGTACCCCGCCCATCGGCGCGGGAAAGGACGTTTCCCTGACGTGGCAGGCACCTGCGCCCGGTTACCTCCGTTACCATCTTCATGAGCGCGATTCCGATGCAGTTACGGTCACGAACACGCTTTCGTTCCGAACGGGCACAGACGACTGGACGGTTTTTGCGAACGGAGATGTCGATCCGGAACCGCGATGCATTGCACTGGCGGAAGGTGACAAGCTGCGGTTCACGTTCGGCACAACGGTCTCGAACACAGTTCTGGAATTCGCGGAACTCGCGTTCGTCCCGTTCTCCAATGCCGCCACGCTTGCAAAGGTACCGTCGGACGACGTCCCGTACGATGCGTTTGCGGAGGATTCATCCCTTCTGGATCTTTCGTGGAACGAACCGGCGTCGGCGGGGGACGCCCGTCAACATTCCATTTCCAATCGGCTTTTCTACACATCGGTCTTTTCCGGGAATTCTGTTTCCGGGGTTGTCGAACTGGGTACGGCGGTCGCGACCAACGCCTGTGACGCGGGGATGATCGCCCCCGTGGAAGCGTACGCGCACGGCACGCTCGCCTGTCGCTTGGACTGGCTGGTCGATCTTTCGCTGTTCGACTTCAAGACACGCGACGAAATCTGGGTGCCTGGTTTGACACGCACCTTCATCGTTTCGACGAAACCGGCGTTTGCCAACGGCGTCCCGGAAGAGAACGCGACACTGTTCGCCTACGTCAAAGTGGCGACGCGCATCCCCTTCACCGCCGAATCGCGGCGCCCCGTCACCTACCAGGTTTCGGGGCTGCCTTCCGGTATGACGTTCGACAGGGCCACCGGTTTTTTGAGCGGGATGCCGAAGAAGGCCGGTTCCTACCGTATCAAGATCATCGCCACATCGGACGGCGACAGCGAAATCCGCAACGTCACCCTCACGGTCGCGAAACTTCCCGCGACGCTTCGGAACAAAGCCTACGGCGTCCTGGTCGACGCGGCGGGCGGGGTCTGCGGGACTGTCGAACTCACCGTCTCGGCCTCTGCGAAACTCGCGGCGAAATTCACGCTTCGCAAGGGGCGCGACACGGCGTCCAGCATACTTGAAAGCGAGGCGGATGGGAGTTTCAACGGGACTTCCGAGACCAAGAGGCTTGCGGTGAAGATGGAACCGAACGGGCTCTGGCACGGACGTTATAAAGAATTCGGGTTGCTGGCACGGGCAGTGAAGGGCGTGTCGTTCACGTCCGTCGCCGGTACATACACGCTGAACCTCTTCGCGCAGGAAGGTGCGGAAAGGGCGGGATACGGATACCTGACGGCGAAAATCGGAAAGACGGGGAGTGTCCGCGTGAAAGGCGTCATGCCAGACTCGAAATCGCTGTCGGTATCCGTCCGCCCGATCCGGACGACGGTACACGAACTGGCGTTGTCCGGAATCCAGGCGGAGGCGCTTCCCGACCTGTCGCCATACGGAGGGAATGAGACGGTCTTCCTGCTGCCGGTTTTTGTGCGGAAGGCCAAGCAAACATGCTACGCGCTCGGCATTGTCGGAAGTTCGTCGCCAAAAGGGATCCGGTTCGCCCGTTTCCCGTACTCCGGCGCATTGCAATGGCCGTTGGCGGCGGAAGGGTTCCCCTATCAGAAAAAACAGACCGGTGCGTTTGCGGGGAAGGGGGCTTCGGTCTATCGCGGCGGCACCTTGCTGCTGGAAAACGTGCCGCTGACCGGAAGCTTCACGTTCGCCTCTGCCCCGGCGGGGTGTAAACTGAAACTCACCCCTTCCAGCGGGGTGTTCACGCTGAAATTCCGTGACGGAAAGAAAACCGTTTCCGTCAAAGGTGCAGCCGTGACCGGCTCCGGGACGGCGACGG
The DNA here is from genome assembly GCA_017962315.1 of Kiritimatiellia bacterium. GTDB lineage: Bacteria > Verrucomicrobiota > Kiritimatiellia > RFP12 > UBA1067 > RGIG8368. The sequence continues at coordinate 38,961 of JAGCVN010000050.1, read as the reverse complement.
GTGTCGGAAAATCCGTAAAACGGATCTACTACGCCGTCATCGAATAGTCTGCCGCCCACGCGAGACGCGTCCGTCGGGAGGTGCGACGACCTCGTTGCCTTTCGCGGGGAAGGGCGAACCGGCCGGTGCAATTTTTAATGCAGAGGAGCAGTGGCGGCATCCCTTTCCGCAAGATCCGCAGCCCGGACAGATTCCGTGTCTGCGCGTGTGCCGGAGCGCCCACACGAACCACGCAGCCAACAGAATCAGGATGATTGCGGAAGGGATGTTCATCTTTTTGTTCCTTCTTACGCCTTGTGCAGTTTTGGTACGGGACGGACGATAAACCAGATCATTGCCAGGGCCACCGCGCTCGCGATGATTGCACCGATGTCGAACGGCTGTCCGTAGAAGAATACGCCGCCGAGCTGGTAGACGATCAGACCGAGAGAATATCCCAGCGCCAGCTGGAAACCGATCGCTCCTAGACTCCACTTCCAGTTCCCCATCTCGCGGCAGATTGTCGCCACCGCGACCAGGCAGGGTGGGTCGAACATGTTGAAGACCATGAAGGACATGGCCGCCAACGAGGCGAGTGCACCTTGCGCGGCTTCCGGTCCGAATCCCTCGAAGAGGGCATGGACACCTTTGAGGGTCCCTCCCGCGACATCCGGCGCGAGCATGGCCAGCGTCGCCGTTGCCTCTTCCTTCGCGATGAAGGCGGTGACGGAGGCGACCGCCCCTTTCCAGTCGCCGAAACCGAGCGGTGAGAAGATCCATGCGAAGGTATTGCCGATGGAGGCGAGCATGGAATCTTCAAGTCCGACCATCTGGAACGACCAACTGAAGGTCTTCAGCAGCCAGAGTACCGTGCAGGCCGCGAAGATGATCGTGCCGGCCTTGATCATGTACGCCTTGACACGCTCCCAGGTGTGGGTCATCACGCCGGAAAAGGTTGGCATGTGATACGCCGGGAGTTCCATGACGAACGGGGCAGGGTCGCCGAGGAAAGGTCTGGTCTTCTTCAGCGCGATACCGGAAAATACGATGACCGCGATGCCCATGAAATACATGCTTGATGCCGCAATGGCGGAATTCCCGAAGAAGCACGGCACGAACATCGCGATAATCGCCGCCTTCGCCCCGCAGGGAATGTACGTGCCTAGCGTGATGGTCATGCGGCGGTCGCGCTGCGCTTCGATGGTTCTTGTGGCCATGACCGCCGGCACGCCGCACCCCATGCCGACGAGCATCGGGATGAACGACTTGCCGGAGAGTCCGAACTTGCGGAAGATGCGGTCCATGATGAACGCGATACGCGCCATGTAGCCGCAGTCTTCAAGGAAGGCCAGGAAGAGGAAGACGATGCAGATCTGCGGGACGAAACCGAACACCGTGCCCACGCCGCCGATGATGGCGTCGTTGAGGATACCGCGCACAAGGTCGTTTGCCTCGATCCTGTCGAGAAACTTTTCGGCGAGAACCGGGATGCCGGGAATCCAGATGCCGTAGTCGGAGGGATCCGGTTTCGCGACCTTGAGGTTTTCGAGGTAGGCTTCGTAGTCCACCACCTCTTCCCGGTCGATTTCGCCGCTTTCCTCGTTCTCGAACAACACCTTTTCGCTCTTGACCGTCTTAGCCTTCGCTTCGTCGGTGACGACGAGTTTGAACTCGCGGACGTTCTCGTCGTCCACTTCGGGCGCGTCGGCTTTCTCCCCTCCGTCGGCGGGGACCCACTTGGCGGCGCCCGCCGCGACGGCGGCGTTCCCCCAGGCGGCAATGCGCTTGCCCGCGTCGGCGAATTCGCCGGAGGCGCTTTCCCAGGTTTCCGCTTCCGGGACTTCGGCCAATTTGTCTTTGACGGTCGCGAACGTCTTCGCGTCCGCTTCGGAAACCCCTTCTGCTCTGGCATCGAAGTCCTCCGGAAGTCCGGCGGCTTTCAGCGTCGCGGCGTTCTTTGTTTTAGCGGACTCCGCCTCTTTGGCGATGGATGCATTCCGTTCGTTCACCGCTTTTGAGCAGAAAGCGGGGGTGTCGTGGCAATAGGCTAGGTGCCAGCCGTCTCCGAAAAGACCATCGTTCGCCCAGTCGGTCATCCAGGTGCCGACGGTGGAGACGGCGACGTAGTACATGAACCAGATGATGGCGAAGAAGATCGGCAACGCCAACACCCGGTTCGTCATAACTTTGTCGATTTTATCAGAGGTCGTAAGCGTACCCGGTTTTGCGGCCTTGGTGACTGTTGCGGCGAAGATTTTCTGCACGAAGGCGTAACGCTGGTTGGTGATGATGCCCTCGGCATCGTCATCCTCGGCGGTCTCGATCTCCTTGATCGCCTTCTCGATCGCGTTGCGTTCGGCATCCGGGAGGGCGACCTTCGCAAGGACTTTCGTGTCACGCTCAAATACTTTGACCGCATACCAGCGGAGGCTCTTTTCGGGGACTTTTCCCTTGATCGCGTTTTCGATCCGTACGAGGGCGGATTCGATTTTCGGTGTGTAGAAGTCGGGGCGTTTCCCGACTTTCCGTTCGACGGCGAGTTTCGACAGTTTCTTGCAGACCTCGATGCCCCCTTTTTTCTTTAAGGCTGAGATACCGACGACTTCGCATCCCAACATGGAGGAGAGCTTGACAAGATCGAGCTTGTCGCCGTTCTTCTGGACAACGTCCATCATGTTGACGGCGACGAGCGTCGGGAGACCGACTTCAAGCAGTTGCGTGGTAAGGTAGAGGTTCCGTTCGATGTTCGTCCCGTCCACGATGTTCAGGATGGCATCGGGTTCTTCGTCAATCAAGTAGCTGCGCGAGATGACCTCTTCAGGCGAGTAAGGGGAAAGGGAATAGATGCCGGGAAGGTCTTGGATGAGGATTTCTTTGTCGGCGCGGAAACGTCCTTCCTTCTTTTCGACCGTCACCCCCGGCCAATTGCCGACATATTGGCTGCTGCCGGTCAAGTCGTTGAACAGGGTCGTCTTTCCACTGTTCGGGTTGCCGGCAAGCGCAATCTTGAGTTGCATAAAACACTCCACTTCCGGCGCGGGTAGCGCCGAATTTCAGGAAAAATGGGAAAAGAACGCCGTTAGGCTTCGACTTCGATCAGTTGCGCGTCCGCTTTCCGGAGGGAAAGTTCGTAGTCGCGCGCCCTGATTTCCACAGGGTCGCCGAGCGGGGCGACCTTGCGTACATAGACTGCGGTACCCTTTGTGAGTCCCATGTCCATGATCCGGCGGCGCGTCGGGCCTTGGCCATATAGGCGTTTGATCACCGCGCTTTCGCCGATTTTGACATCGCGAAGAGTCTTCACGGAAGGGATTTCCCGCTTAGAAGCTTGCGGTCAGGGCGAGGCCGCCGACAAAGTTGTAGGAGTCGTGCGTGTCTCCGGCGGCGTCGTTGTAGTCGCGGGCGCCCTCGCGCAGCGTGCTGTCGAACCAGTAGTCGTAGTACGCGACGTAACCCGAGATGCTGAAATGGTCGCAGATCGCCCAGGTCAGCTCGCCCTTGATGCAGGTGTCCATCATGCCGCCGTGATCCGGGGCGAGGTCGTAGCCGCGGGTGCGGTGCTTGTCGCCGAGGCCCTGCGCGATGGAGGGCTTGAAGGTCAGGACGGCGTCGTCGCCCTCTCCGACCAGCGGGAAGGTGTGGCCGAGTTCGAGGTTGAAGTAGGTGCCTTCATCGGCCATGATGTCGCGCTCGTAGGAGAGCACGGGTTCGAGCCAGAGGTCGGACAGGCCGAGCGAGGCGTTGATGTACTGCGTGTCGCCCATGTCGCCGTGATAACGCTGGATGTATTCGTAGATGTAGTTCACGTCCACGTCGAGCGTGCCGAGGGTGTCGCCCAGGTCGAAGCTGTGCGCGACGCCGCCGATCATGTCGAGCGTCGTGTAGCGCCAGGCGCGGTTCCCGTAGCCGCCCCATTTGCCGTTCGACTTGTTGATGTCGAAAATCGCTTCGACGCCGGCGTACACCCAGTCCGCGAACGTCAACGTGGCGCTCGGGGTGAGGATCGGGTCTTTTCCGTCGATCACGCCGTAGGTCATGTATTTGGAATCAAACGCGAGGCCGAACTCGGCGGAAATCCACGCGAACTCGTCCTCTTCCGTCTCTTCCTTGATTTCGGGTTTCTTCTCTTCGGGCTTGGCCGTCGCGGGTTTGGCGGTTTCCTGTGCGAACACAGACAGATTCAGACCGCACACGGCCGAAAACACAGCGGCCGAAAACAGAAGTGACTTCATTTCTTCTTCCTTACCTTGCTTGGTTATCGTTCGGCGGGGCAACCCCGCCACTCCCCGCGTCCCCTTTAGACGCGGAAAACGGCGAAAATATATTATCTTAGGCTAACATTGTCAAGTTCAAAATAAGCCGAGTCTAATAAAATTAGACAAAGTTTATTTTCGTGCCCGGCCGCCGTAAACCAACGCCATTTATTCTTGCAAGTAACCCCGCCCGGATATTTCCGGTCGATTCGCTGTTGCCGAGGTGTGCTAGATTTTGGTATACTAGCGCCGTTTTTTTTTGAGAGAAGTGGCATAAGGATTTTTAATGGTAATGAAGAAAGACAAATCTCGACAGTGCGGCGTTTCTCATGCGGAATATGAAACGTCTGGGTGTACTGCCCTTGTCGGCACCTACAAGGGCAAACAGCTGGAACGCTGGTCCGGTTACTACAACTACCCGATCGGGGAGGATGATGATTCTAGCCGTGTAGAACATGTAGATCGTGTAGATGGCAGGGTACGCCTCGCCGGATGCACCGTAATCCCTCGCGCCGTTTTCCCGCGTCAACGAACGGTGGTTCTTCCAGGGCTCTTAGCCCCCACTAGAAGGAGGTATTTCCGATGACACCAGTTTCATACGGGAAGCCGTGTGCGAGGAATCCGCTCGCACGGTTTGAAGAGGGGGCTTCCGCACCGGAAAAGCCGAGACGGAACGCTCTACTCCACGACGAAAAGTGTTCATCAGTTGTCCAAGCTGCCTCAGATGCGGTCGCTCTTATTCGTACCGCGCTGCCGAAGGAGCAGAAGGAAGAACGTGTTTTCGCCCTGCCGTGCGATGTGCGCGGCAAGGTTTTCACCAAACTTAAACCGTAAACAAGGAGACAAGGAGATGACATTCAAGGAATACGTTGCATCGCTCGCCAAGGAGCTGGGCGTGGAAATCGCGATCGAAGGGGACGCCTGCGCGTTTTCGCTCGGTTCGGCGGAAGGTGACAAGGTCGAAATCCTCTTGCAGGGTTGCGACGCGCGCGGCGCACTGCTGATGTGCGCCGACCTGGCCGAACCTCCGCCTGAAGGCCGGGAACGTCTGTTCCAGACGCTCCTCGAAGCCAATGACCTCTATGGAGATACGGCGGGCGCGACGCTTTCGCTCGTCCCTAGGACGGGTCATGTGCGATTGCAGCGCTACGATGACATGAATACGCTTGCCGGAATCGGTCCCGCGAAGGCGCTCATCGCCTTTGCCGACACCGCCACCGCGTGGAAGCGGCTCGTCGCCGATTTCCGCGCCGCGCCGCCGAAAGGATCGGACGGTATGTCCACGCCGCCCGGCGCGATGCTGGTGTAACCTTTTTCGGTCTGTTCGTGTAATCAGTATGAACACGTCAAAAGAAAAGGAGCAACGCCATGCCTCACTTTAACAGAACCATCAACGACCCGCTCATTTCCAGCGACGTCTATAAGGCCTATTCCTACCAGAACCCCACTATCAGGGAACAGGAGCCCGAACAGACGCTCGACCTCAGCCGCCTGCGTTTCTCGCTGGACGACTTCCAGAAGCTCACGAAAGGCACGTACAATGCCGGCGAGCTCCGTCTCACGGATTCCGGCAAGCTCGACATCGTCAACAACCACAAGACCTGGACGATCTTCAACAACAAGACGATCGACGCTGCCGACTCCTTCGCCATCCGCGTGGCCTTCGCCAAGGCGCTGGAGGCGGGCGGCGTCGACGAGAAGCGCATGGCCGGCATCCGCAAACAGCTGGGCCTCGGCAGCGACGATTCCCTTCGCGACATGAACGCTTTTATGCCGCTCACGCGCCAGGAGGTCCGTGAGATCATCGACGCGAACATCGACGTGCTCAACCAGGGCCGCGAGGGGAACCGCCGTCTCAAGACCTACGGCGAACTCCACGCCGGGTATTCAAAGAACGCGCTGGAGGATATCCGCACCACTCGCAACGCAATCAACCAGGCCTCCTCCGACGAGAACGGGTATTCGATCAACTGCGAACTGGAAGACGTCCTCAGGCTCGTCAGTTCCAAGCCGTCGTTCCAGGGAATCTCGGAAGAGGACGCCGAGGAATTCCTCGAGATGGCCGACATGCTCGGAACGTCGCTCGAACGCCTTGTGGACGACGAGACGCGCCACGACTGGCGGCGCGAGAACGGCGGGGAATACAAGGTGACCGTGGTGGGCGGTGCCAACGGCATGGCCATCGCGCTCGAAGACGGAAAGGTGGTCTGTGAGACGGTTTCGGACGGAAAGCGTTCCCGGATTTCGCTGGGGCTGACGCCTCGGCAACTCCGCGAACGCCTCAATGCGTCCGAGCGTCAGCTGAACCAGGTCGTGATCCGTGAAGTTCGCATGCCAGGCGAGCCGCTCACTGCCGAGAAGACCGAAAAAAAGAAGATTGATCTCCCCCAGGCGAAGATCGAAGAACCCGGGGAGGACGACGATCCAGAGGATGACCAGATCGATCTTATCGACCGGAATCCGAAGTCCGGACGGACGAGCGTTGACGAGTCGAAGAATGACATCGTCATCGAGAAATCCGAAATCGAGGCCGTCGAAACCGACCCGGCGAAACGGAAGTTCATCGCCAAGTCCAACCTCGACACGCTCGTCACCGCGATGGTAAACCACTACAAGCCACGCTATCACCTTGATGCGAATCAAATCAGAGACATCCTCACGCAAGTCGCCGACTGGGAGGATCAACTCGCCGAATGCAGCATGGAGGGGAGCGGAACCTCGATGCAGGATCTCAACGAGGATCTCAAGAACTTCCTGCAAGAGAACTATGGCACGATCCAGAAACTCATCGACGAGGCCATCGCCGACTAACGTCGCGGTGGTCACCACACTCAGACCATCCGCAGACGAATGAGTTCCCGGACTTGGGGAAACAGTTCTTCAGGGCTAAAAAACACAGTCGTCTGCGGGTGTAAATGAACTGCGGCGTTTGTAACCTTTTGGCGACAGACGTGTAGACAGGGCAAACAGGAAGGAGTTCAACATGGTCATTCAAGTACAGCATATCGCAGACGTCTCGTTCGCGAACCACTTTCTCGATGGGTAAGCACCCCTGGACGGAAAAATCAAGGTCAACGACAACACGTTCGCCGTCACGTTCGCCGATGGAAAGGCGAACGTCCGTTTCGCAAGCGGAAACTTCTTCACGAACTTTTTCCGCTCGAAGACGCTCACGCGCTTCACGCAGGCACTCCAGACCCAGTATGACGCGGCTCGACGATCAAGCCAAGATCGAAGCGCAGCGGGCGGAGGAGGCGAGGCTCACCGGCGGCTACAAGGACAACCCCAACGCCGACAAGGTCGCCGCCGTGGTCGAGGAATTCAAGGCCGTACTCATCAAGGCCAATCCGCCGAACCTCAAGGTACAGTTGCATCGCCTTGACGATGTCGTAAAGCTCGCCAACCTCCGCAACACCCTCACGCGCATCGAAAAGGGCTCCGTCTGCAGCGAGACGGTCAAACAGGCCGGTTCCCTCATCCACACCAACGACTAGGCGAAGAACCTCGACGAGCATGGCAAGAAGGGCTATGTCCTCCGGAAGATTGACACCGTCATCGACGGCTTTCTCCTGGCCGCCGCGCAGATGACCGACAAGACGAAGCAGATCCCCGAGTTCATGTTGGGTTTCGACGGAAATTGCGTCGAGGCCAAGGGCGACAACATCCCGAACTGGCTCGCCCGCGGGGCCGGCATCATCAAGGTAGCCCGCTCCGACGAGTCGCATGACCTCGCGTACAGCATTACCGCCGAGTTCAAACACATCGCCGATCTCGTCCGCGAACCCTACGTCAAGGCGGCCCGCGAGTCCTGCGAGACCGAGATACGCGCCGACTGCGCCAGCAAGGGCATCACCGACGAGGAGATCATCAAAGATACCATCGAGACCAAGGTCCAGAAGATCCTCATCGACAAGGAAAATGAAATCCAGCCGAAGGTTCGCGAGAAGATCGAGGAGCGTGGAAAGTTCCTCCTCTACGAGGCCCTCGTCGGCGCGAAGCGTCCGATGACGGAAATCTCCAAGAACGAGGAGACCGGAATGTGGACCGTCACGAAGCTCGTGGACGCGAAGGGCGAGCCGATCATAAAGCCGGTCTCGGCATTCGACATCGACAATGTCTTCTCCAAGATGGTGGACATGTTCATGGAGGACGCCGTGACGATGGGAATGGTCGTCAACGAGACGCGCACCGTCGAGAACGTCACCTTCGCCTCCAAGGCGGACCTCCGAGGCGACGCCGTCGTCGCCCTCGCCGAGAAGTACGCAACCGGCGAAATCGACAAGGCCGAACTCGCCCGGTTCGTCAAGGCGGAGATTCCCTTCGCGGACGAAATCCCCGAGGACCAGTTCGCCGAACACCTCGAAAAGGCCCTCGGCGACATCACGGCACTCAAGGACGACGACCCCGCGCAGGCGAAGAAGAAGTTCGGGAACTTCGCGCTCAACTACGCGACCGGCGCCTATTTAGACAAGACGGACGATCTTGGCCGCCTCGTCCACCTCCTTGCAAGCCGCACCGCCACGCTGGCCGATCCCAAGAAGAAGTTCTTTGCGGGACTTGAAGGGATGGCGCCCCACTGCGCCCAGATGCTGCGCAACGCCAACCCGGACTACAACGTCAATGTCGTAAAGGCCAAGGCGTACATCGTCAACACCATGAAGTTGATGTCCAGACCGGGCTTCAGTTGCAATGAGGGCAGCGCCACCGAGAAGCGGTACAACACGATTTTCAACTATCTCGCCCTCAACGGCATCCTGTTCTCGGACTCCGTCGCGTATGATCTCGGACACCGCGCCGCCGGCAAGAATGAAGTGGTACTCCACAAATACTTCGATGTCCTGCAGATGAGCATGGCGAAACTGGGCAACTACCAGAAGAACTGGTACATGACGCGGGCGAAAGGCTGAGGGGGAACGAGAAATGGCGACAACCGTACAAGACGCAATCTCCGCACTCGCCGCGCATCTCGGGATACCCCTCGACCTGCGCGACGACTCCTGCGAGTTCCTCGTCGGGGGACAGCCGTTCTCAATCCGGCACGACGCCGATCTGGAGCGTCTCGTCGTCTCCGCCCTGGTGGCGGACGACCTGCCGCCCGCGCCGAGCCGCGCGCTCGTCTGCGACCTTCTGAACCTCGGCTTCGGGATGATGTCGGAAGGGGGCCCGGCCGTCGCGCGTGACCCCGAAACCGGGTTCCTCGCCGCGTTTGCCCTCTTCCCTCTCGGCACGCTCTCTCCAGCGGAGTTTCCCGACGCCTTCGACAAGTTCGCGGCGTTTGCGACCGCCCTCGCCGACCGTCTTGACGCCGAACGCGCCGGCGCGTCTGGCGCGCCGGACAACGTTCCGCCTGTTGACGGGGAAACGTCTTCTCCGGCCTACAGGGCTGGTTTCATTTCCGTTTAGCGAGTCTTCCGCGTCAGGGGGAATTGTGAACTAGCCCTGCCCGGACACCTCGAACCTCTTGTTTTCAACAGTCTGTTTGTCGCTGTTTACGCGAATGTATCCGTATGTCGTCGTCGATTCCTTATGGGTTGCTGTTCCACAAGAGATCTCTCGACGTCGCGGACCTTGCGAATCTTGACCATAAAGCGGGGCTTGCAGGGTAGGAGTGGTGGTGGTATACTATCCGCCATGAAAATGACATTCGCTTTGGTTTTGTTTGCCGTTTCATCCGTTCATTGCGCCGAGCCGGAGCTCTTGTCTCGTTCCGTATTTTGGCTGGATGCCGTTTCGCTGTCGACGAATCTGGTTCTGGGTGCGAAGGTCCAGTCGTGGAAGAGCCGTACCGGAAACATTACCGCCGCGCCGAGAATGCGGGACAAGGCCCCTGTTCTGCGGGCGGATGAGCAAGGACGCCCGTATGTGGATTTCGGCGCCTTTTCGAGCGGGTGTGATCTCGCATTTCCCCGTTTCACGGACATCAGGACGGCATTTGTGGTGGAGAAACTGTGCAAGGAGCGTTATTGTCATTATCTCTGCGATAGCAAGGAGTATCATTTCCATCGTGGCGAGGAAGGTGAATATGCGTCCGCCGTTTGGTCGAAGATTGCCCGCGTGTGGAACGGAACCAATGAAGTGGCGTGCATAATAGGGGAAAAGCCTCCCGTCGGCATGACGCAGGTGTTCTGCGTGGAGATGTTCAACCCTAGTTCGTGCGACAGCCTTTCGCGGGATCGTAATTTCCGGGAGCGGAACGGGGGCCGCGAGGTGCGCGAGGTAATCCTCTTCAACCGCAGCTTGACCGATGCCGAGCGACTGGAAATCACGCGCTATCTGCTCGCAAAGTGGGGCGTCAAGGACGAGTCAGACGCCGGCGATGTCCAGTTGCTCCGCGAATGGCGGCTTATCCGTCGCGACATCGACAACTGGCATCGTCTCCCGGCGAAGACAAACGAACAGTCCGTCAACCTCCAGGCTTGTATCCTGCCGGGCGACACCGATCCCCTGGTCGTCCTGTTGCGGCGTACGCGGGCGTTGATCCAGGACCTTGCGGGCGAGGGAGTCGGCCTTGAGCAGGAGCAGAAGGAGCTGGCTGCTTTTACTGCCGAGGCTGCTGCGGCACGGGACGAGGAGTCCCGGCTGGACCTCTTCGGGTACGTGATGGATCTCAATTGTCGAGTCTCCCTCAAAAACCCGCTTCTGAAAGGTATCGACCGGCTGCTCTTTGTCACTCACGAGCCGCCGGGATTCGTGGAATGGCGCGACGGCTCGCATATGTGCGACCAGTACTACGGTTTCCACGGAACTCAGAACGGCGTCTCGCGAGGCGACGGGTTGTACATCCTCGAAAATCCCTTTTCCCCGGAACCCGTCGTACGAAACATTCTCGCCGGGAAGGTCATCGAGGCGGGGCCGTGGAAGGGGCAGACTCTCGACGGGTGCGCGATCATTTCGCCGGACGTGGACTGGGACGGGAACCGCATCGCCTTCGCGGCGGTGAAAAACAACAGCAGTCTCGACAAGTGGGAGGATGGCACGTGTTACCATGTCTTCACGTGCAACCTCGACGGATCAGAGCTTCGGCAGCTTACAAGCGGGCCGTGGAATGAGTTCGACCCGTGCTGGCTACCGAACGGGCGGATCGTGTTTACCTCCGAGCGGCGCGGCGGCTACGTGCGCTGCTCCGGGAACCGTCCCGTACCTTCCTTCACGCTCCACACGATGTTCGCGGACGGAACGGACATCGTGCGCCTCTCGCACCACGAGACGAACGAGTGGCATCCAAGCGTGAACGAGGACGGCATGGTTGTCTATACGCGCTGGGACTACGTCGACCGCGGCTCCGGCCAGGCGCACCACGCCTGGACCTGTTTCCCCGACGGGCGCGATCCGCGCGAACTGAACGGCAACACGCGCATCAACGCGAAGACCACGCCCCGGATGGAGATGAACATACGCCAGATTCCGGGATCGCGCAAGTACGTTTCCACCGCGGCCCCCCATCACGGCTGGGCGGCGGGCTCGCTTATCATGATCGACCCTTCGGTGCCGGATGACGGCGAAATGAGTGCCATACGCCGCATCACGCCCGAACAGCCGTTCCCAGAGGGTGAACTCAACAGCGGACGCAACCGCAACAGCGGTGCGTACGCCACGGCCTGGCCGCTCAGTGAGAAATATTACATCTGCGCCTACGACGGAAACGCCAACGGCATGTACAATGTGCCGATGCGCGGACGCCGTTACGCGATTACGCTTGTGGACGTGTTCGGCAACAAGACGCGCCTTTACGCGCATCCCACGATTTCGTGTCTCGATCCGATACCGTTGACGGCGCGGAAACGTCCTCCCGTCCTTCCGCACGGGACGCTGGAAGGCGTGCCCGAAGATGCCGACGGGAACCGCCCGAAGCCCTTGTCCGCCGACGAACTTCCGAAGACGGGCGAAATCGGCCTCGTCAACGTTTACGATACGCGCATCCCGTTCCCGACGAACGAGACGATCACGGCACTCCGGGTGTGGCAGCTCTATCCGAAAGTGAAGCCGCTTCAGCAGCGTCCGTGGCTGGGCGCCGAGCCCCACCAGACCGGCCGCCAGTGCCTCGGCACGGTACCCGTGGAGGCGGACGGCAGCGCGTATTTTACGGCACCGGTGGGCGTGCCGATTTTCTTCCAGGCGCTCCGCGCCGACGGTTGCGCCGTGCAGAGCATGCGCAGCGACACGTACCTGCACCCCGGCGAGAGGCTGGTGTGCAGCGGCTGCCACGAACCGAAGGAGAATGCGCGGCGCACCGCCATGAAGAATTTCCCTTCCGCGATGCGCCGTGAACCGAGCAAGATCAAGCCCGGTCCAGATGGTTCCGCCCCGTTCAACTACGTGCGCCTCGTCCAGCCCGTACTTGATGCGAAATGCGTCTCGTGCCACGGCGAGAAGCGTGCGCCGAACGCGCCTGACCTCCGCGCCGGGAACTGGCGAGAGGACAAGTGGGGGTTCTCGACGAGTTGGAAGAACCTCGTGCACCGCACGAACTACTTTGGCTGGGAAATGGTCGAGAAGAAGCGCGCGGACTGGGCGTTTTTCACGCCCGCCTACACGGAACCGGGCCGGTATCTCGCGATGAACGCACCGCTCAGGAAGATGCTCGACGCAGGGCATCACGGCGTGAAGCTCACCCAGGAGGAGCGTGACCGGCTGATTCTCTGGATGGACTCGAACGGGCAGTATATCGCGCACGACAGCGATCCTGAAGCGCAGCGCGACGGGAAGATCGTGCGGCCCGTCCTGGAATAGGACGCACCATGACCCTTCAACAATTGAAGTATGCGGACGCGGTTGCGACGTACGGATCGATCAGCGAGGCGGCGAGGCGCATGTTCGTCACGCAGCCGTCGTTGACCGAGGCAATCCATGCCCTGGAGGAGGAATTGCGGATTGCCGTCTTCAACCGAACGGCGAAAGGCGTGAGCGTCACCCGCGAAGGCGAGGAGTTCCTGGCATCGGCAAGGCAGATCCTTGACGATACGGCGCGAATTTCGGAAAAGTACACGGGGAAAGTGGTCCGGCGGCCGCAGTTCGCCGTTTCCTGCCAGCATTACGCCTTCGCCGTGGATGCGTTCATGGAGATTGTAAAAGCGAACGGCGCGGAGACGTACGACTTCACGTTCCGCGAGACGGTGACGAGCGAGATTATCGAGGACGTGGCGCGTCACCGTAGCGAAATCGGCATCCTGTACCTTTCGAGGAGGAATGAACGGACGATCATGAAAATCCTCCGCAAAGAGGAACTTGTCTTCGAGGAGTTGTTTACGGCGAAGCCGCACGTGTTCCTCGGTAAAAAGCATCCGCTCGCCAAGAAGAAGGTCATACGTCCGCAGGAGTTGGACGACTATCCTTATCTGACCTATGAGCAAGGGATTGAAAACGCGCTTTATTTTTCCGAAGAGGTGATGCCGGCGATTGACCGGAAGAAGAACATCCGTGTCCGCGACCGCGCCACGATGACGAACCTCCTCCTCGGACTCGACGGTTTTACGGTCGCCTCCGGGGCGCACAGCAAGGCGTACAACCCGGCCATCGTTTCCGTTCCGCTCAAGCTGGATGATTCCATCCGCGTGGGGATCATCCGGCGCCGGGGGATCCCGCTTTCCGAGGCTGGTGCGTCTTTCGCCGCTGCCCTCCGCAAAGCTTCCCGCCAGGCGGGGAAGGACGAGACCTAGACCGTCCCCCGATTTTTTAAAAATGAATCTTCTCCGTAGATAGTTTTTGTGATAGACTCTCGTCGTTCTGATGGAAACGGACTCGTTCATGGGTCGCACTAAAGGAGAAGAGATGAAACGTATTCTGTTCGGTGTGGTGCTTGCTGCTGTTTTTTCAGTATCGGCTGAAGGTTTGTCGTTCCGGCGTCCAGTAATTGTGCCAGGACCGAAGAAGATGACGTACAATGGATCGGTCGCCGTTCGTTTGAATTCGGAATCGACGATCCAAGTGACGTGTCCGGATGCGGCTGCGGAAGCGTGGGTGAGAGACCACGCGAAAAGCTGGTTCAGCTGCGCGCCGAAGGTGACGCAGAAAGTCGCGCCGTCGGGGGTCGATCAGGATGAGGCGTACACGCTCGCCGCGAAGGCACCGGGGATGATCGAAATCGGCGCGAAGACGTTGCAGGGCGTGAAGTATGCGATGCACTCTCTTCGCCAGGCTGCGGAACGGGAGTCGCGCGGGAACAAGCTTCTCGGCTACTGGATGGCGGAGTTTTCAATCGAGGACGAGCCAAGCCTGGGTTTTCGGGGACTCCACCTCTGTTGGTTCCCGGAACTGAGCGCCACGCTGATCGAACACCAGATCCGGCTTGCGGCGTACTACAAGTTCAACTACGTCGTCCTTGAATCCTGGGGCGTGTTCCAGAGCAAGCGGCACCCGGAAGTCGGCTTGAAGAACGGACCGTTGACGATTGACGAGGCGAAGCGCCTTGCGACGCTCGCGAAGGATCTCGGGCTTACGCTCATCCCGCAGATCAACGTGTACGGCCATGCCACCCATGCGCGCAGCATGGGGGGCAAACACATCACGCTCGACTACCATCCCGAAATGCAGCCGCTCTTCGAACCGGGAGACGGCTGGAACTGGTGCCTCTCCAATCCCGACGCGACAGCAGTGATCCGCGACCTTGTGGACGAACTTCACGAGGCGTACGGCCGTCCGCCCTTCTTCCACGTGGGTGGCGACGAAGCGTTTGAACCAACCTGCCCGACCTGCCGCGCGGTGACACCCTACGGAAAACTCGTCGCCGCCCATTTCAACGCCGTGCATGACTTGTTGAAGGCCCGCGGCGCGCGGATGCTGATGTGGCACGATATGCTGCTGCTGAAGGGCGATCCCCGTTGGAAGCCCTTGGCGAAGGGCAATTCCCGTTGGAAACCCTTTTACGCAAACGGGCGCAAGGAGAACAAAGGCATTATCGACGCACTTCCCAAAGACATCATCATCTGCGACTGGTACTACGAGGCCTACGAGGCGGATCCGTCCTCCCCGAATGCCTATCCGACGATCCGTTACTTCCGTGAGAAAGGGTTTGACGTGGTGACGTGCCCCTGGGACAAAGTCAAAGGTATCAGATCCCAAGGGCGTTACGCCTGCGCCACGAAGATGTTCGGATTCCTTGGGACGGTCTGGCACCACTTCAGCGGTCGTAGGTTCGAGTACATGATGCGCAACTCGTCGGACGCCGCGTGGGGCGGCGAGTCGCAGGGAGGCCAGGCCGTCAGCTTCCACTGGCGCCAGATGGGGTGGGACATGGGAATCGATTCCTACAAGGAGACGGGATTCTATGACGTCACGGTCTCCCGCGACGGCCGGTAGAAAACGAAAGGAGCAACGTTATGGTACAGGACTTCGGTTATATCGACGCGGTGATCGCGAACATCCGCAAGGTCGCCGACGAGCAGGGCGAGAACATCAAGAAGGCGGGGACGCTGATGGCGGACGCCATCGCCGCCGACCGCCTCATCAACGTCTATGCGGGCGGTGGACACACCACCCTCGCGATGGGCGAGATGTTTTTCCGCGCGGGCGGACTCGCGAACATCAACCCCCTCATGGAGACGGCCCTCTCGGTCTTCAACCAGTCGTTGAAGTATCTGGAGCTGGAGCGTACCGTCAACTTCGGTGCGTCGATCATCAAATATTACCAGATTGAAAAGGACGACGTGGTGATATTCTTCCACAACATCGGCATTAACCCCGCGACGATCGACGCGGCGGAGGAGTGCAAGAAACGCGGCGCGAAGATCATCGCCGTCGCTTCGTCGCACTGGCAGAGCGAGATGCCTAAGGATCATTTCATCCGCCACCCGAACGGGAAGAACCTCTTCGATTACGCGGACGTCTGCATCGACGACGACAACCCCGTGGGCGACGCGGTGGTGAACGTTCCGGGGATGGACACGCCGATCGCCCCCGTCTCGAACGTGGTCGATTTCACGATCGCCCACCTTCTCGAAATCGAGTGCTGCCGGCAGTGTGTGGAACTCGGGCTCGTCCCGCCGGTCTGGACGTCGGCGAACGCTCCGGGCGGCGACGCGAAAAACGCGGCCTACCTCGCCAAATACCGCCCCCGCGTGAAGATGCTGTAGGGAGCGGGCCGGAATGACTAGCCTGTTCCATGATTATTTTGAAACGATCACGGATCTGTTGGGGCGGATTGAGTCGGAAGAGGCGGAACGCCTCGCGGCGGCCTCCGATTCCGTTGCCGATGTCATCTGTCGCGACGGTCTGATATACACCTTCGGGTGCGGTCATTCCCACCTGCCCAGCCTCGACACGTTTTACCGGGCGGGGGGACTTGCCTGTGTGTCGCCGATGCTGGACGACGACTTGATGTTGCACAACGGCGCAGCGAAGTCCAGCCGGATGGAGAAGATGCCCGGCATTGCCCCTGAACTTTTCCGGCGTTACCGCCCAACGCCGAAAGACCTTCTGGTCGTGATCTCTGCGAGCGGCAAGAACGCCGCGCCGGTGGAGATGTGCGGATGCGCGAAAAAGGCGGGCGTCAAACTCGTTACCATTTCCTCGTCTGCATACAAGGGGCACGGCGCGAAATTGCTGGAGCTGGGCGACATTGCGATTGACTGCAAAGTCCCGTACGGCGACGCGGCAATCGATGTGGGGGAGGCGAAGATGGGAGGGCTTTCCACCTACGCCTCGCTCTTCATCCTCAACGCGATTCTCATCGAGGGGGCGCAGAAGGCGTTTGACCGGGGGATCGTGCCGCCTGTCTACGCCAGCGGCAACGTCGAAGGCGGAACGCAGCGGAACGTCGCGCTTGAAGAGCGGTACTTCGGGAGGGTGAAAAACCTATGAACCGGGTCTGCGTCATCGGGATTGCGGGAACCTCCGTTTTCCTCCGTGTACCGCGCTTCCATGCGGGGGGCGAGACGGTTCACGCCGATACGTTCCACATGGAATACGGCGGCAAAGGGTTCAACCAGGCCGTCGCGGCAGCCCGGTGGGGCGCGGAGGTTTCGTTCTTCTCGGCGGTGGGGGAGGCGGATCTGAAGCCGATTCAATCCGTGCTCGAAAAAGAGAAAATCGAATGCCTCTTCAAACCGACACAGGAACCGTCTGCCTATGCGGCGATCCTCACCGCCCCGTCGGGCGAAACGCATGTGACGGTCTATCCGGGCGGACAACTCCACGCCCGGGATGTGCACGTAGTTGAGCCGGCGATTGCGAGGGCGGATATCCTTCTGTTGACGAACGAAGTTCCCGAGGAGGTGAACGAACGCGCCGTGGAACTCGCGGCGAAGTACGGGACGAAGGTGATTTTGAATCCGGCACCGTCGCGCCCCCTTTCCGTCGCGCTCATGCGGGATGTATGGCTTTTCACGCCCAATGCATTCGAGACGGCAGGTTTGGCGAACCAGAGGAATGTGGTGGAGACGCGCGGTTCGGAAGGATGTTTCGTCCGCGAGACGGGGCGGCTTGTCCCGGCGGTGAAAGCTGGGGCGGTCGTGGACACAACCGGCGCGGGGGACACGTTCAATGGCGTGCTGGCGGCGGAGCTGGCACGGGGCGCGGAGTTGGAGGATGCCTGTCTCGCGGCGAACACCGCGGCGGGGGTGAGTGTGACGAAACATTACGTTCTTTCGGCAATTCCGAATCGGAAACAATGAATGGGGGAAGGATGCAGATGAAGAGGGCTGTGTACGGAGTGACGATTTCCATCGTCGCGGGTGTTATCGCATTTGGAACGGTTTGCAATGCGTCCGCGCAAGAATCTTTCGACTTGCCGCTTGCCGAGTTCGCAAAATACCACAAGCAGATAACCGGCAAAGACGCACCGAATGGCGCGATACGTTTCGTCATCGATCCGAAGGTGTCGAAGAACGGAAGAGATGCGTACAGGATTGTCTCGGAAGGAACGCGGTTTGCTGCGACCGTGGCGATTACAGGCTCCAACATACGGAGCGTGTGGTATGGGCTATACGACCTCCTTGAACGACGCGGAGGCTGCCGCTGGTTCTGGGACGGCGACATCGTTCCGAAGAAGGACGCGCTCGACCTTTCCGGTCTCGACGTGCGCGAGGAGGCGCACTTCGAGTATCGCGGCATCCGCTACTTCGCGCATCGCGGACTGACACGTTTCCAGGCGGAACAGTGGGGTCCGGAGGACTGGAAGAAGGAAATCGACTGGATTCTCAAGCGTCGGCTCAACACGTTCATGCTGCGCATCGGACAGGATGATCTCTTCCAGCGGACGTTCCCTGATGTGTGCGCTTATCCCGATCCGGCGAAGCCTCTCCCCGGAACCGGGCACAGCCACGACGACCGTACGCTCTTCTGGAGTCTGCGTTACCGTGGCGAACTTCGCCGCAACCTCCAGAAATATGCGTTTGAACGCGGGCTGATGGTGCCCGAAGATTTCGGTACGATGACGCACTGGTATTCACGGACACCGGAAGATTTTCTCGCAAAGAAAAAACCGGAGTTCATTCCCCTCGCCAACAAAGGGGCCAACTACCACGTGCCCAATTCGTAGGTCTGGAACATCCGCGACGACAAATGGGTGGACGAGTACTGGAAGATGACCAAGACCGCCGTGGAGACCTACGGGCAGGGCGCACCGAAACCGCAGCTCCTCCACACGATCGGCCTCGGCGAGCGGATGTGTTACAAAGACAGGAAGAAGAACTTCGACATGAAGATTCTTGCGCTTGACAAGTTCCTCGCCAAGGCCCATACAGATTACCCTGACGCAAAAGTGTTGATCGCGGGCTGGGACTTCTACAGCACGTGGAAACCCGACGAGGTACAGGCTCTCTTGCCCCGCCTCGACCCGAAGCGCGATATCATCTGGGACTACGAGGGTGACGTGACGCCGCTCGGTCATAAGAATAATTTTACGAAATGGGGCCTGGTCGGGAAGTTCCCGTACACATTCTCCATCTTCCTCGCCTACGAAAACGCGCTTGACACGCGAGCCAATTATCCGATCATCGAGGCGCGTCAGAAGGTCGCTCAGGATGATCCGTTCTGCAAGGGTTACATCCTGTGGCCGGAATCGAGCCACACGGACACGCTCGGACTTCGCTTTTTCACCGCGAACGCCTGGTCTGCGAAGCCGGTTCCGCACGGCACGGTGCTGGACGAGTTCTGTTCGAGCCGCTACGGTGCGAATGCCGGGCTGATGAAATCGGCGTGGAGGGTGGTACTTCCCGCGTCGTGGTTGCGCGGATGGGGTAGCAACTACGGACGGTTCATGGCCGGTTTTGGGTTCGATGCAGCCCCGGCGCCCGCCAACATCAAAAAGTGGTCCGTGCCGGTGAAGGAGGCGGAATCCGTGTTCGGCCTCCTTGCGCGTGTACCGTGGCAGGACGAGTTTATCCGCCGCGATGCCATCGATATCGCCCGGATGGTCCTCGATCGCTCGATCGCGCTCCGTACGATGGAGCTCTGCCGTGATATCGCCGCATGGCGGAAGGAGGGCAGGGACGGCGGCCCCCTCGTTGTCCGAGCCAACCGGATTGTCGCGCTGTGCGACGCAATGGCAGACCTTCTGGCGCTCGACACCGACTACTCGCTCTGGGAATCGTACCAGCGGCTTGATGCCGTAGAGAAGATCCAGAATCCGGAGTTTTCCAAAACGCTTTTCGAGAATGCCTCTTGCCCGTACTGCCGCAGCCACCAGTATGAACTTGCCCGTCACTGGTACGTGCCCTGTGTGAAGGCGATGACAAAACGGCTTGAAATGGCCGTGGCGTCAGGTGACCGTACCGCAAAGTTTGCTGGCGACTCCGAGCAAATGCGTCTCGCGCTCAAGGCGAAACCGCTTGAATCGTTGAAGCCGGTCTTTCCGCGCACAGAGAAGAACTTCAGGCGCGTATTCGATTCGATACAATTGTTGCTTTCCCTTTAA
Organism: Kiritimatiellia bacterium; assembly: GCA_017962315.1. Classification (GTDB taxonomy): domain Bacteria; phylum Verrucomicrobiota; class Kiritimatiellia; order RFP12; family UBA1067; genus RGIG8368. Next base: position 18,879 of record JAGCVN010000050.1, on the reverse strand, counting down.
AGTCGTCTGTGGTTGCGGTATAATTTCGACACGAATTCCGCCGATTCCGCATCCACCAGGAAGATGGGGACGGGGAACAGGGGGGCTCCCCCATCGTCCCGTGCTTGTGTTCCACGGTGGAGAGTGCGTGCTGAACGAAGAGGTCTGAAAGGTTTCGTATGTGTAGAAAGAGTGTTCGCAGGTCATCCGGTTTCTGTCTCTCCCTTTCGATTGTGTTGTCGTTCCTATCGCTGGTTGCGGCCGGCGCAAACCTCAACTGGCCGAATCTTGAAGAGGTGATCATCGTCTCGAAGTGTCACCTCGACGCGGGCTACACCATGCCCGTGCCGCAATTGCAGGAGAAGATCAGGAAAAACGACTGCGAGAAGGCGCTTGCGCTTTTCGGGCAGGACCGCAACCAGCCCGAGGACGGGCGTTTCCGCTGGGTGTTCCCTGTCTGGTCGATGGAGACCGCGCTCGACGAGCATCAGGACGCCGCGCGCCGCGCCCGCATTGAAGAGGCTGTACGCGAAGGTCGGTTCGTCTGGCACGCGATGCCGTTCACGATTGAGACGGAATCTTCTGACCTCGAGGAGCTCGTGCGCATCGTCGGACGCTCTTCCGCGATGTCGCGTCGGTTCGGGAAGCCGCTTTCCTTGTGGGCGAAGCAGACGGACGTGCCGGACCAGGCGTGGGCGCTCCCGACGGTCCTCGCCCATTCCAACGTGAAATTCCTGCACATGGGCATCAACGGTTGTAGCAAACCCGCGCGGGAGACGAACAAAATGCCGATGCTCTGCTGGTGGGAAGGTCCCGACGGTTCACGCATACTCCTCGGTACCTCGCCGCAGTACGGCTGGAAGAACATCACGCCGCCGCAGGGATGGAAGTACAGAAAGTGGCTCGCGATCATCGTGGGCGGCGACAACGCCGGCCTCCCGTCGCGAAAGGACATCGACCGTATCTTTGAAAAGGCGAAGAAATCGTTACCCGGGGTGCGCATACGCTTCGGAGACCCCGCCGAGTTTGCCGACGCGATCATCGCAGAGGAGAAGGCGAACCCCTCGCTCCCCGTCGTGCGCGGCGACATGCCCGACACGTGGATCCACGGTGTGATGTCCCTGCCCGAGTCGACGGCCGTCCACCGCCGCGCAACCGGCGATCTCGTCACGCTCGGACAGCTCGATACGACCCTGCGGGCGTTCGGCATCGCGACAGCCCCCGTTGCGGAACTGCTCGACCGCGCCTGGCGCGACTCCGGCCTCTACTCGGAACACACCTGGGGATTGCAGGGCCATCGCATACGAGGCGCGAAACTCTACGACGGGAACTTCCGTCGCCGCTACGACGCCGGCGAATACAAGGCGTTCGACGAATCGTTCCAGTACCATGCCGATTACGCGCATCGGGCACGCAAGGCGGCGCAGGACGGCATCAAAGTGCGGATGGCTGCGCTTGCGCGGAACGTCGCGGCGGAGGGACCGCGCGTGGTGGTGTTCAACCCGCTACCGTACGAACGCGATGCCGAGGTGGAGGTGGAGATGCCGGAAGACTATTCGCTACTTGGCGGTGTGCGCGACAGTGGCAAGGTGAAGTTCCTTGCGAAGGGTCTTCCGGCGGGCGGGTACAAGACGTTTGCGGTTAGCCGTGTAGAACATCGGGAAAATCGAAATGATCTACCTGTTCTACATGGACAACGAAACCAGTTCCGCCACTTCACGGTCAAGTTCGATCTTGAGAAGGGGGGCATTGCGTCACTCGTCGAGAACGCGACGGGGCGCGAGCTCGTGAAGCAGGGCGGACACGCCCTCGGGCAGTTCCTGCACGAGCGCTTCAGCCGCAACGAGGTGAACCGCTACTCGAAGATCTACAACGAGCGGCAACAGAACGACGGACTCTGCAAGCCGGGGATGCCGGATGCCGCGCATTCGCCGTATGCCGCGATCACGCCGTCCGGCTGGCGCGCAAAGATGAAGCGTTCGCCGCTGGGTGTGGAGGTGGTGTTGACACCGGATGACACCAAGGGCCTCGCCAAGGCGTATGAGCTGCGCTTTTCGTTTCCGGACCATCTGCCGTGCGTGGACATCGCGTGGCGCGTGGAAGACAAGACGCCCGATCCGATCCCAGAGGGCGGCTGGCTGTGTCTGCCGTTCAACGTGGAGGGCCCGACGTTCCGCGTCGGACGCATCGGCGGCACGATCGATCCCACGAAGGACATCATCTTCGGCGCGAGCAAGGACATCCTCTGCGCGGACCGGGCAATCACCGTGCGTAACGGTTTCGGTGGCGCGGGCGTAGGCGTGGCGTCCACCGACCTGCCGCTTTGGAGTCTCGGAAGGCCGGGTCTCTGGCGCTACGAGCCGGACTACGTGCCGACGGAGCCGGAGGTTTTCGCGAACCTCTACAACAACCAGTGGAACACGAACTACCCGCTGTGGATTCCCGGCTCGTGGGCGGTTTCGCTACGTGTCTATCCCGTGTCCGAAGGAACGGGCGAGGAAGCGGCGGTGTTCACGCCGGCGTGGGAGATTCGCCAGCCCGCCGTCGCCGCGTTTGCGGACATAGAAAACAATAGCCTCGCAGGACAGGTGGAACGTGTAGAAAATCGACATGACCGACATGGGCAAGGAGATAATGGTAGGGAGGGCAGCACTCTGCCCGCCGCAGGCGCGACGGGGCGCGTCCCTCCCGTGCAGACGGGCGTTGAGCTTTCACGCAAGGGTGTGCGCGTGACGGCATTCTGCCCGAATCCCGATGGAGAAGGCATTGTCCTGCGCGTCTGGGAACAGGCCGGGAAGAGCGGCGATATCACGGTCACGTTGCCGAAAGGCATGAAGGCCGTCCGTGCCCTCCCCGTGAACCTGCGAGGAGAGTCTACAGGCGAACAGCTGGCCGTCGAGGACGGGCGGTTCACGTTCGCGCTTGGCGCCTGGATGCCGAAAAGCTTTGTCCTGACTGAAGGGAGGGAAACGACAGTCGAGGAGAGAAAAACGCAACGGAACCTCCCCCTTGCGCGGCTGGCAGGGATTTGGTAGACTACCCGGCGATGATCAAGACGGCCACACATTCAGTTGCGGAGGCTGAGAATGGACGGCGTTGGCGCGCTTCGCGCCTGCTGTGACGTGTCCTAGAAAGGAAAGGAACAAAATGAACCTGACGAAGATGAACAAAGGGCTCGACTTCCTCCGTGAGAAGTACGGCGCGAAGGCGGGCGAGATCACGATCAAGGACGGCCACTGCTACGTGGGCGCCACGCCGCTCCTGCCCGGTCGCATGGAGCGCAAGATCGTGGAACTCAAGAAGATGACCGAAAACGGAACGCTCGAGGGTGTCTCGACGCTGCGTTTCGCGTCGTTCGCGCAGAAGGGCGCGGACGCTGAGGCGCTGCTTGCGAAGGAGCTAGACCTCGCCGCGTATCTCGGCGCGTCCGACGTGACGCGCGTGATGGCCGTCGCGAACGGGAGCGCGATCAACGTGCTCGCGAAGCTCGCGAACGACGTGAATGTCTCTGTCGAAGTCGGCGCGGGCCTGCCTCGGCGCGAGGCCGCGTATGACCGCCACGAGATCATCGCGAAGCGCGGCGTCGCGTGCGATCAGACGGTCGATACGCACACCCCGCACGCCTCGATCCGCGTGTCGAACGCGAAGGGCATGGAGGAGTTCACGGATGTCGACACCGAGCTATTCGGCCTCACCTACGAGGAGGTCTGGAACGTGCGTGCGGCGTTCGCGCTCCTGCAGGGCCGCGCTTCCGCGAAAGTGTGGAAGGCCGCGTGGGCGAAGGCCACGAAGGCCGCTGCGCTCGCGTTCGCCGCCGACAAAGCGAAGGCCGCGAAGACCATCGCCGTCAAGAAGGGCCTCGACACGAACCAGTCGATCAAAGTCTCGGAGGTGCGCTAATGAAACCCGTAAAAATCGCGATGATGGGCATGACACACGGTCATACCCGCAAGTATTACCAGACGCTCATCGACAACCAGAAACTCGACTGGGTGGCGTCCTGCGCGCAGGACGAAGAGGCCAAGAAGGTCTATGAACTCTACAAGACCGGCGTGCCCTGCTACCTCGACCCCGAGGAGATGTACAAGAAGCACCCCGACATCGAGGCCGTCGTGATCGCCTCCGCGAACGACCGCCACTTCGAGCAGATGAAGTGGTGCGCCGAGAAGGGCATCCACATCCTCTCGATGAAGATTCCGTCGTTCGACATGAAGGAGTACGACGAGATGATTGCCCTCTGCGACAAGGCGGGGATCGTCTGCCAGATCGAGCTCGAGATGCACTACAACTCCGTGGTGCGCCGCCTTGAAAAGCTCGTAAAAGAAGGGGCGGTCGGCAAGATCAAGGCCGTGCAGATGACGAACATCACGCTCTCGCCGGTGTGGGCGTTCCCGTGGCAGGGTGACCCGAAGGCGAGCTTCGGGAGCGTCGTTCCGCTCAAAAAGGGCGATCCGCGCTTCCGCGGCGGCGCACTCTGCGACCATCCGCACATCTTCGACCTCATCCGTCACCTGACCGGCTCCGACTTCGACTACATCTACGCCGAGGTCGCGCCGAACCTGCGCGACGGCCTGAAGGTCGAGGACATGCTCATGGCCGTGGGCAAGATGAAGGACGGCACGGCGTTCCTCTTCGATCCCTCGTGGAGCCGCCTCGAGGAGAAGCTGAAAGTGCCGGGCCCGGGCTGGGAACGCTTCCCCAAGCGCATGGAAGTGAACGTGACGATCACGGGCGAAAAGGGCATGATCAGTTGCGACTGCTTTGGTCCGAACGTCTACCACAACGGGGCGCCGAATGACCGGTACACGGTGCAGTACACCTACTTCGACGAATGGGTGGGCTTGATCGACGAGTTCGTCGATTGCATCCGCAACCACAAGACGCCGCTCATCAACCTCAAGTGGCACAAGCAGACCATCCAGGCGATGCTCGGCTGCTACGAGTCGCTTGAAACGAAACGGATCGCGAAAATCGGCTGAAGTGTTGTTTGTCAGAGAGGTGATTAAAAACCTCGTTTCATCAACGGATGAAACAGTCTCGTCCCTCCCGGCGTACCTATCGGCGGTATTGTTACGGGAGGGACGCGATTCATCCATCACCTCTTAATCCTCTGTGCCGCCGCGTTTTGCCTATAAGTTCGATTGGTGACAACCGAAACAACTTGTAAAGACAACATCCTTCTTTCGCCGCGCAACAGCGCGGCGTTTTCATAACCGCGCATGGTTGTACGCGGAAGAAGCAAACGTTGTTTTGAGTTGTCCATGTTGTTTTCAGAAACTTACCCCCATGTACATTCCCGTGCGAGCGCGGGCGGCGGGCTTGCCTATAAAATGCCATTTATCCCCATGAATGCTCCCGCGCACGGCACGGTCGGTCCGCTCTGCGTTTCAATCAAAACGGAAAGGCGGTGACGGAGAATCCATGTTTCGGCGAAATGCCCGAAAGTCGGCATAAAATGCTCACACGTATGCCTGAAGAGGCGGAAATGTTCGTGATCTTCAATTCTTATTGTTCAACCATCGAGAATCCCGATTTCCTCCCAGCGCACGGATTTTTCGCCGTTAACGCGGCTCACTTCCTCTTCGCGGACACCGTTAGGCGTGAGCGAATCCGTTTGCTTGCTTTCATTGGTATGGGTGGACAATGAAGATTTGTGAACGAGGATGATTCCTGTTCCACCAAAACTTCGATTTGATTCATATACAGAAACGCGGAGTGGGAACGTCGACGTTTCCCGTCGCCCATTTGAAGTGACAGACGGGGTAGGGGAAAGGGAGGCGCCTAATTATGGATCTCTGAACTCTCTGCGTGAAACAATGCCCGCATCTGTCGAAGGCAACGAACACATCCTTCTCTTCGAAAAAGAATCATAGTAGAAGAATCAAGATGGTTGTGTGGAACGCTGAAATGTGCTAGAATCGACGTATGTTAACAAGATGCCTGTTTTTTTTGACGATGATGGCCGTCGTTTCCGGCGCGGCGGCGGACAATCATGCGAAGGTTTCTGGGACGCAAACTTTCAAGGGGGACGAACTGGAGGTTGACTGGGTCGCGCAGCAGGATGGTGTGCCTCCGTCCGATGCCGAACGGGGCAAGTGGCGTGTGTCCATGCTGGAGCGTCGTACCCGCCGCCTCGCGCCCGTTGTTAAAATGTCGAAAAAGTGGGTGTATTGCCGCCACTATGTGATGGGCGGTTCGCACTACGCCTACACGGAGGCCGTCTCGGATGCCCACGCAGAACGGACGTTCCCGCGAATCGGTTCTTCGCTCTGCGTGGCGGAGTACAATCCGGAAGGGCTGTGGAAGGAAACTGCGCTTTTGGAGACGAAGGAGGGGTGCTTCCGCGACGTGGACGTCTCCCCCGACGGCAAGCGTATCCTTTACTCGTTCAAGGCAAGCAACCTTGGCGACGATTTCCACCTGTACGAAATGGATATTGCGACACGCGGCGTGCGCCAGCTCACATCCGGCAAGGGCGTGGCTGATTATGAAGGGTGTTATCTTCCCGACGGGCGTATTCTTTTCAACTCCACGCGTTGTATGCAGATTGTCGATTGCTGGTGGACCGAGGTGAGCAACCTCTATCGGTGCGATGCAGACGGCGCTAACATTACCCGCGTGACGTACGATCAGGTACACGACAACTATCCCGCCCTCACTTGGGACGGCCGTATCCTCTACACGCGCTGGGAATACAACGATCGTTCGCAGATGTACCCCCAGCCTCTTTTTTCGATGAACGTGGACGGGACGAACCAGCGGGCCTACTACGGCGGTAATTCATGGTTCCCCACAACGCTCATCCATGCCCGTGCCGTACCGGACAGCCCTCTCTTTTTCGGTATCTGTACAGGACACCATTCCCTCCAGCCCGGCGAACTGATGCGCTTCGACCCGCGTGAAGGACGCGAGGAAGCGGAGGGTGCGTGGCAACTCGAACCCCTCAGACGCGCCAAGGCGCGCAAGGTCGATGTCGACGGGCAGTGGGGGCGTGTCGCTGCATACCCGTATCCTGTGGATGAAAACAGCGTGGTGCTTTCGTTCCTGCCGCAGGGATGGAATCGTGACCCGAATGGGCATCCGAAGTGCCGCGACCACCGGGCACCGTTCGCGTTGTACTGGACGGACGTCAACGGGGCGCGGGAACTGCTTGTTTCCCAGGCGGGCAAGGTCCCTTGCGGAAGACCCGTGCCGCTCTGCGCGCGCGACCTGCCGGTTCGTCTGTCGAAGGCACCGGACGAGAGCCGTGCCACGGGTATCGTGACGATACGCGATGTGTATGTCGGGGATTCGATGAAGGGGGTTCCCCGGGGAACGGTAAAGTCCATGCGCGTCGTCTCGATCGACTACCGCACGGCGGGTATCGGCTGCAATGGAAACAGCGGCCCCGGTGGCGGGGGAATGTCGTGTTCACCGCCGGCGCTTGGCAACGGTACGTGGGGCGTGAAGCGCGTCCTCGGCGAAGTGCCCGTGGCGAAGGATGGATCGGTCGCGGTCGAAGTCCCGGCGCGTACCCCGATCTACTTCATGCTCCTGGACAAGAACGGAAGGATGGTGCAGTCCATGCGCAGCTGGACGACCCTCCAGCCCGGCGAAACAGCCAGTTGCGTGGGATGTCACGAACCGCCGAATCAGGCACCCGACTTCAGGAAGGGTACGGCGCGGGAGGGCCGCGCCCTCGTGTCGCTCGCGAAACCGTCGAGGGGATTCAGTTTCCCGAAGGACGTGCAGCCGATTCTGGATCGCCGGTGCGTGTCATGCCACGATCCGCAGAAGTATGCGGCGATTCCCGACCTTACGGGCACTCCGGTCCGCGATGTGCGTTCAAAGCGCCATTGGTCCCGTGCCTACTTGTCCCTGTCCCGCGCGCGACAGATCGGGGCGAAAGCGGATGAACTGCGTTGGACTGCCGATCCGAACAATCCGAAGGGCTTTGTGAACTGGATCCACTCCGCTTCCGTGCCGACACCGCTGCCTCCGCTTACGTACGGTTCGCGTGTGAGCCGTCTTTTCACTGAACGCCTTGACAAGCAACATTGCAAGGCGTTGACCGATGTCGAAAAACGGACGCTTGCCTGCTGGGTCGATCTCGGCATACCGTTCTGCGGCGATTACGAGGAAAGCGCGAACTGGAATGAGGAGGAGCGCGCCCGGTGGGAGTATTTCAAACGCAAACGAGTGCTTTACTCGACGGAATAACAAAAGGAACAGCAAATGTCGATGTTGCATCAAGGTTCAGGTCACGTCTGGAAGTCGGTTCTTGCCGCATTCGCCCTTATTTCGTTGTCAAGCCGCGGCGACCTCTTGTCGCTTGACGCACCGGTCGCGACGTGGGACGAAGGCATCCCTCTCGGAAACGGCGGTGCGGGGGCGCTGTTGTGGGGAGACGGTGACACGCTCAACATTACGCTCGACCGTGCGGATTTCTGGCATAACATCATCCACTCGCGCTACGGTTCCTCCGACTTCACGTGGGATACCCTCGTCGATACGGTGAAGAAGAAGGATGATGCCAGACGCAGGGAAATCTTCGACAAAGGGGAGTCGGCGACAAAACTTCCGGGGGTGCGTCTCGTCCTGAAGCTCGGTGCGGGGCAGTCCCTTCGACGTTTCCGGCTCGACGGCGCGACCGCCGCGGCGACTGTGACTGTCGTAACGCCCGCCGGTGAAAAGGACATTCTCGCCTGGTTCGACGACGGCGACACGCTTCTCTCCCTGCGTATTCCTGACGGGGTTACATTCACGGCGAAAGAATTCCGCGAGAATCCGTCGTTCAAAAAGCTAGGCGGGTATCCCGCCCCGGTTGTCTCGATCGACGAGGGGAAAGCCGTCTACAGGCGGTTTCGCCGCAAAGGCGCGGACAACAGGTTCGACAAGGATTTCGAGGGCGGTGTGAGGTTCCGTCCCGTCGGCGACGGTCCGCGTTCCTCCTTCTGGGCGACGTTCAATGCGGAGAGTTCCGTCTCGCTCCCCGATCCCGATATGCAGCGTCTCTACGACTTCGCGATCTACCTCTACGGGGCGGGCGCGCGCCGGGGGGGCGCACCGCTCGCGCTGCAGGGGCTTTGGACGGCCGACAACGGGAAGCTCCCGCCGTGGCATGGCGACTACCACAATGACCTCAACACCGAGATGACCTACTGGGCGGCGGGCCCGGCCGGGTGCATCGAGGCGCTCGAGGCGTTCGCGGACTTCTACATCGAGCGGCTTCCCGAATGCCGTGAGTTCTGCCGCAAGATTTTCAAGGGCGGGGACGGTGCCGTCATCCCGCCGACGATGGGGTACGCCGCGCAGCCCATCCTCGGCTGGACCGCCTACACGATCCCACCGATCCACGGCATCTGGGCCTACAACACCTTCTGCGACGCATGGGACTACGACCCGACGCCCGCGAAGGCGGCGAAGTACCTTGCGTTCGGTCGCGAGCTGGCCGCCGGGCTTGAACATACATGGAAAGTCGCGGACGGCGTGAGGAGGTTGGAGCTTTCGTGTTCGCCGGAGGTCGGCGACAACCGGAACGAGTGTTTCTTAAACGCGAACTCCAGTTACGAGCGGGCGATTCTGAACAGTTTCTACGTGTGGCTCTCACGCCTTGCCGAGGCGTGCGGGAACGCGGATGAGGCGGCGAAGTGGCGGGCCTGCGTCGGCACGTTCGGACCGCCGAACGTCGCGGCGGACGGGGTGTTGGAGATTTCCGCCGGGAATCCGCTCAAGTCCTCTCACCGCCATGCATCACACCTCATGCAGGTGTTCCCGTTAACGAATGTCCCGCATGAGAAGGGGGTGGACTTCGCGAAGTCCGTGGACTGGTGGGAAGGGCTGGGCACGAGGTTGTGGTGCGGTTATTCGTTCTCGTGGGCGGGATGCTTCGAGGCGAGGCTCGGACGCGGCGACAAGGCGTTTCGTTACCTTAAAGACTTCCAGCGTGCGTTCGTCACGCGCAATGGGTTCCATGTGAACGGCGACCAGCTCAAATGCGGACTCTCGCGTTTCACCTACCGGCCGTTCACGCTCGAAGGTAATTTTGGCTACGCGCGCGGCATCCAGGAGATGCTGCTCTCCTACGATCCCGCCACCGGGAATTACAAACTGTTCCCTGCGCTTCCGAAAGCGTGGGACGGCAAAGAGGTCTCGTTTACGAACCTACGTATTCCCGGAGGGCATCGTATCAGCGCGAAACGCGCCGCCGACGGCACCGTCACCCATTCCGTCACGCGAAAAGCCCCCTGACAGGACGGCAACCTGTTGTCGCCCACAACCGACACCGGGTATCTTTCCTTGCCTACGGTATGAAGCTGTGGCATGATTCCGCCTCGCGAGGTTGACATGAAGATTCAGAATATAGCAGTAGGTTTTATAGCGGCATTGGCGATGTGTTCGTCTGCATTCGCGAACGCCGTGCCGGAAACGGAGGCTCCGCTCCGGGTTGCTGTGTATGTGGGTGAAGGCGTGTACGGCATCGGGTTGTTCCGCTGGCTTGAACTCACCATCCTGGCCGATGGTATCCGGGTTTTTCCCGTGACGGCGGAAGGGGTTAAGACCGGGGTGCTCGGCAACATGGACGCGCTGGTCATCCCTGGCGGAAAGTCGGTGGGGATCGCGAACGTCCTCGGCGAGGAGGGACGGGAAAAAATCAAGGCGTTCGTCTCCGCCGGAGGCGCCTACATCGGCACGTGCGCCGGTTGCTGCCTTGCAATGCAGCCGTCTTCCTGCCATCCGGGAATGATGGGAATGATCCCGTTTACCTTCGGCGAGGCGGGCGGGAAGGATGTCGCCGACCTGCTGGTGCGCTTTCACGCCCGTGCCGAGACGCTCGCGGGAATCCCCAGGGGCAATGTGCGCGTTCAGTTCCGCCACGGGCCGGTCCTGATCCCCTCCCTGCCTGTCGAGGATTCGGAGATGGAGGTGATCGCCACGTTCGCTAGCGATGTCAATACGACAAGCGACACGCCGAAACCGTCGATGGCCGGGCAGGCGGCCGTCGTGGCGGGTACGTACGGGAAGGGGAGGGTGTTCGTCATGGCGGTACATCCCGAATACGACCTCGCAGACTTGAACATCCTGTCCGGGGCCTTCCGTTACGCCACGGGACGGATGGTCAAGTGGAATCTTCCGCAACGGCGACGCGGGCAGCTTACCTTCGGGGTGGTCTGCGACGATTCGTTCGGAATAGAGGCGGCGGTTACCCTCCAGCAGCTGGTCTATTCGAAGCTGTACGATTTGATTCCGATCTGCGAGCAGGATGTGGCGGACGGGGCGTTGCGCCATCTCGACGGCATCCTGATCCCTGATTGCTTGCCTGGGAAGACGTTGCGAACAGGACTTTTCGGAAGGAACCTTGCGCGGACGCGGGAGTTCCTGGACCGCGAAGGCCGTATCTTCGTATGGGGGCGTGCGACGGAAACCGCGTTACGCGCCGATCCACGTATCAAGCCGTTGCCTTCCACGAATGTGTTAAACACGATATCCGCGTCGTTTGTGCAAAATTCCACCCCGGTGATGCCGGTTCCCAAAAAGGTCGCAAAGCCGCTCCGCGCGGCGATTTATGCGGACAAAGGCGGGGCGAATGTCCCGGTCGCGGAAATGCTGGCGCTAGCACCGGAATACGAACTCTCCGTATTCGACGCGGATGACTTTCGCAAGGGGGCGTTGGACGGCGTGGATCTGCTGATACAGCCGGGCGGTCTGAGCAAAGTCCAGTACAGGAGGCTTGCCGTTCCGGGACGCGAGGCGCTGGTGCGTTACATCAGGAACGGGGGGACGTATTTCGGTATCTGCGCGGGTGCGTTCCTGGTGTCGCAGAGTTCTCCGCAGAACGCGCGGCTCGACCTCGTTCCGTTCCAGTCCGACGAGCCGGAGCATTACCGTGGCTGGGCGCCGGTCCAGGTTTCATTCACGGACGACGGGTGCGACGCACTCGGCGTCTCGCGTACCCCCCGCTCCGTCATGTACTGGGGCGGTCCGGCGTTCGTCCCCGGTACGCCTCTGCCCGACACGGATGTGAAAGTGCTGGGGCAATACATCGGACGCACCGTCAACACCCATTCGCCGCAACCGGTGAAGCCGATGTCGGGGAAAGGGGCGTTCCTCGGCGGCCGTGTCGGGAAAGGGCGCGTCTTTCTCACGTGCCCGCATCCCGAAAAATCCGAGAGTAACCTGGACATCGTGCGCAACGGGATCAAGTTCCTGACAGGCACCGCGCCGAGTGCGGTCAACCACGACCGTGTCTGCGGCGCCGTGTCGGTCTACTTCCGTGTCGCGCGCGAGAAAAAGGCGGCGCAGTTCTACCTCGGCACGCTGCTCCGCGACCGGCGTTTCGACGTTCGCGGAGGTTCGCACCTCTACACGGATGCCCTGCCGCACCTCGATGCCGTCGTCCTGCCCGCGCCGCTGGAGGAGGAAGACGAAGCGGTCGCGCATCTCGGCGATTTCATCGCGAAGGGTGGACGGGTTGTCGTGGTGGTTGATACGGGGGCGAAGCAGAGGTTTGCGGAGACGATCAAAGGTGCGGTTCTTGTCGATACGTATGACAAAATTCCGGAAGCGATTTTGAAACAATGAAAGGCGGGTATCGGGAGATTTGGGGTGTTGCGTGGCCGCTCCTGCTGAGCCAGGCTAGTTTCGTGGTCATGCAGTTCAGCGACCGGATTATGCTCTCCCGTTACGGGAGTGCGGAGATCGAGGCGGCGCTTCCGTCCGGGCTTCTCGCCTTCACCATCCTCTGTTTCTTTCAGGCTGTCGCCTCCTACGCCGGCACGTTCACCGCACAGTACACGGGCGCGGGCGACCCGGTGAACGCCGCGAAGGCGGGCGTCCAGGGTATCTGGATCGGCGTGTTGGGGTCTCTTCCCTTGCTGGCGCTCATTCCCGCCGGGTGCGCGTTGATCGACTGCGCGGGACATCCGTCCGGTGTCGCCCTGCTGGAAAAACGGTATTTCCGCATTTTGATGGCGGGGGGGCTTGTCTATCCCGTCAACGCGGCGCTCTGCGGATACTTTACGGGGGTACTGCGGACGCGGATTCCGTTCATCGCGAATCTACTGTCCTGTGTGTTGAACATTTTTTTGAACGCCGTGCTCATTTTCGGGAAATTCGGTTTCCAGGCACGGGGAATCGAGGGTGCCGCCTACGCGACGGTCCTTGCGGAAGTGGCGATGCTTCTCTTCCTCTCTGCCGTATCCATCTGTGATCCGGGGTTTCGTGCCGCCCGGTCCTGCGGCCGTGCCGTATGGCTGGTGCCTGACTTCAAGATGGTTGGACGGATTTTGCGGTTCGGAGCGCCGAGCGGTTTCAAGCTTGTGCTGGATATGGGCGCGTACACGGTCTTTACGATGGTCACGGGACGTTTCGGCGAGGTTGCGTTCGCGGCAAGCAATATCGCGATGAGCATCAACAATCTTGCCTTTGCCCCCCTTTTGGGATTTGGAATGGCGGCCGGAACCGTCGTCGCACGGTACCAGGGTGCGCGGGAACCCGCCATTGCGGAACGAGCGGGGAACCGCTGCCTTTTGATGGGATTCGCGTATATGATGGTTGTCGGTCTCTCCTTCCTTGTGCTTGCCCGTCCCTATTTTTCCATTTTTAAACCGGGCGGTTCCACCATTCCCTTTCCCGAATTGTTCGCCTACGGGCGCGTGATGTTGTTGATTATGGCGGCATGGGGTCTTTTCGACACGGTGAACATCGTTTTGGAACAGGCGCTTGCCGGGGCGGGGGACACGCGCTTCATCATGGCCTACGTCTTTGTAACAAACTGGATCGTCCTCATGCCCGGTATCGTCCTCCTGTTGTTCCTCGGCGTCGGTATCGTCGGCCTCTGGATCTGGTTCGCTTCTTACATCGCCCTCGCCTCTGCGGGGCTCTGGTTCCGGTGGCAGAAAGGCCGTTGGAAAACCATCCGCCTCATCGCCTGACGGGATGTAGGATTTTTCTATTTTTGCGATTCGTGCTTTACAGGATCGAAGGTTTTTGCTAGACTGTCAACCGTGAAGTTTCTTATGGGTTTTTCTGCACGGTGCGTGAAAGTCGTGTGTTATTGTGCCACCTTAGGCGAGGGCGCGTATGTACCGAGGAGAAGACGCCGATAGGGAAACAAGGAGAACGGGAATGAGTAACGTTTCAAAAACGGGTTGGAAAATCGGGCGTGTCGCGCTTGTCGTGACCAGCATCTGCGTAGCGGTGGCGCTGCCGTCGTTGGCGGCGACGCAAACCGTCACGAACACCGTGAACGGCATTAAATGGCAACTGCTCATCGACACCTCGGCGAATACCGTCAGCGTGGGGCCTGCGTGGGGCAATCCAGACGATTCAACAGGATGGAAGGCGAACGACTATGCATACGTACGCGCGATTGCGCAGAGTGTGTCGGGCGTGGGGGGCGTTCTGGAGATTCCCGCAAAGTACAAAATCGACGGAACGGACTACGATACGACCGTCATCGGCAACCGTGCGTTCATTCGGTGCAAGAGCATATCAACCATCGTCCTGCCACTTCTCGCTTCGACAACGAAGACAGCGACGTGTGCGTTCTATGGGTGTACGGGTATCACGAATGTCGTGCTGAAGGGGCCGAAAATGGCCGTGACAGGCGAAACGCAGGCGTATAACGCGCTTACCGTGTCGTACTCCAACTGGTTTGAAATGTCAACAGGCGTCAAGCGCGTGCTGGTGGGTCCGAACGTCAACCTTGTTTCGTCATCTGCCGGAAACTTCAAGTTCATTTCGGCAACGAATGTGGTCGCACTCCTTCCCTCGACGGACGCAAACACGACATGGAATCGTGTCACCGATCTGGGCGGTACGGACGCAACGATCTATCGGTATGGACTCGACAGCGAAAAGAAGTCGATCACGTTTTCCACGGCGGACGCCGCCGAACTCACTGTGTTCCTCGACTTCGCGCCGCTTGTGAAGGAATACCTTGGCCTCGATACGCGCCTCTCGATCACCAATTCCGTCACGATGACTGAGGAGCAGACGGCGACGCTTTCCGCGTTCGGATTCGACTCGCTTGCGCACGTGAAGTTTGAAGCTAAAGACGCGACGCAGTACGCCAATACGATTGCCGCCGTTCCGGGTGCGGCGACGCTCATTGCCGATCCCGCGAAACTTCGTGGTGCTGTTCTCACCGTGCCGGCTGGACGCAAGGTGATCGTGCCGATTCCAAATGGCGGCAAGTACAGTCCAAGTGGGAGCGGAAAACTTACGGTGCTACGCGAGACGAAATAAGGAAAGGAGGCAAGACAATGAACATCAATCGTAATTCTATTGTTCGTGGCATCGCCGTAACGCTTCTCTTTGGGGCTATCTCATGCCCTTTCACTGTATCGGCGGCGTGGTCGGAGAACGTCATCACCCAGACACTCGATGGCGTGAAGTGGCGGTTCAAGATCGACGAATCAAACAAGACAGCACTTCTCGGAACTTCGGATTCCACCACCGGCAGTGATGCTGCTGAATATTGGGCAACGGATACGACTACCCAAAAGGAGAATAACATCAATGTCAAGAAAGGGCTTCGTGGCGTCGTGGAGATTCCGTCCAGTTTCACGGTGGATGGTGTCGCATACGACTTGATCGCCATCGGCAATCGCGCGCTCATCCGCTACGGCATGTCAACGCTGATCCTGCCGGAGAATATCGGACGTCTGCGGAACTGCGCACTCTACCAAATGCCGTACATGACCAACCTATGGTTCAAGGGACATTCAACGCTGTCAAGCGAGTTCGGACGGAACTACGTGGACCTCAACTTCACGGCGACGTCCGTGCTTTCAGAGACGAAGGTTGTAAGATACGTGCTTGTCGGGCCGAACCTCAAACGTTATGGTAGCAGTTTCACGATTCCGGGGGGTACGAACACGCTTGTGCTGTTCCCGTACCGCAAGGACAACACGACCTGGGCGGGGGTTGACGTGGGCGGGACGACGCCGAACGTCGTGTATTACAACGACATCGACGATACGGCGGGTACCATCACGTTCTCGCCGACGAACGCGACGCAGCTCGCGGAGGCGTTTGCGACTTTGCCGACGATCGCCCCGCAGATCAAGACGGCGTTCGGATTTGACGCGAAGGTGGTGGTGAACACGCCCATCGAGGAGGCGACGGCGATTCCCGCCGCGTTTCTTGATTCGGGGATTCCGCTCGAAACGACGGAGTGGGTCGCTTTCACGGCGACGACGCAGGAACAGTTAAAGGACGTGTTGGATGCATGTTCCGCGTCGAGCAAGGTGCTGATCGATCCGACCGGCGCGACGGAACAGCTCGTTGTTCCCGCAGGAAGGAACGTCGCGATGCTCATGTCGCCAGATGGCGAAGTGAAGCTGGAGATGCGCGGATTCATGATGATCGTGCGGTAGGGGCTAAGCAACCATCAAAACGGAAAGACTTGGAAATGAAACAGATGACAATCGTGGCGGTGGTATGCGCAGCGGTGCTATCGCCGTCGTGGGCGGACACCAATACATGGACTGGGGCCGAGGACGCCAATCCGCTCAACGCAAACAATTGGTTGAATGTGGCCGGGGAGGCCGTCCTTCCGGGGACGGCGGACACCGCGCGTATCGGCGATGCGCCGGAGGCCGTGCTGTCGGACGGGACAGCCACGTATGCGCACCTCAGGCTTGGAACGACGGCCGGGAAGACGGGAACACTGACCGTGGGAAGCGGCGGCAATCTTACGTTGACGGATAAAACCGACGGCGCGCTTGCGATGGGCAATGTTGCAGGTTCCGCCGGGGTTTTGACCGTTAATGGCGGATCCGTCACCGTCGAAAGCCTCAATACGCCCAACTACGCTGCGACCACGACCGTGAACCTCGTCAGCGGGACGTTCACGATCAATGACTGGGCCGACTGGGGCAGAAACGCAAAGGGCAAGGCGGAGTTCAACCAGTCGGGCGGTACGCTCACTCTGAAAAAGGGATTCCAGATGGGGCGCGACAATAACGGAACGGGCATCTACAACATGAGCGGCGGTACCTTGAACGGCTCATCGGGGGACTATTTTATAGTGGGCAGGCTTGGAACCAGCACCGGCACATTCAATCTCACAAACGGAACGGTGAATTTCGGTTCGAAGGACGTTGCGATTGGTGGCTTTGACAACAATACAGGCGGCAAAAACACAAAGGGGTATTTCAATCAGAGTGGCGGCACTGTGACGGCGGCCGGCAATATGCAGATCGGGCGATATGGAACAGGCGTTTACACGCAGACAGGTGGCAACCTGACCTGCAACACATGGTTTTCCCTCGGGCGATATCCCTCCGGCAAGGGGACGTACACCATCACGGGCGGCACGTTCTCGGCACCGAACAAAGACATCCTTGTCGGCGAAGAGGGGAGCGGCACCCTCAACATAGGCGGGAGCGCGACGGTGAACCTGCCTTGCAACATGAGGATCGGCGCGAACGTCAGCGGAGCAAGCGGCACGGTCGTTCAGGATGGCGGAATTGTGACTTTGAAGGACGTGCGAGCCGGAAATGTCGCCGGCGCGACGGGTACTTACACGTTGAACGCCGGTACCAACCGGACGACGACCGGCTGGATACAGATAGGCCCTGCCGGTACAGGCAAGTTCGTGCAGAACGGCGGAGAGCTGCAGATCGGTTCCGACAAACGATTGTGGCTCGCCGATACGGAAACAGGCGACGGTACGTATGTCATGAACGGCGGCTTGTGTACTGTGGGCGCGTTGGTGGGCGTCGGCAGCAAAGGCAAGGGGTTCCTCATGATGAACGGCGGTACGCTCGCGACGCCGCAGATTCAGAGCGGCAGCAGTGCATCGGGCAAAGGCAGAGTGATTCTGAACGGCGGGACGCTCAAGGCAACTGCGGAGGGCACGATACTCCACGATGGCAATGCGAACAGTACGAACGACTGGACCATCGGCCGCGACTTCACCATCGACACGGACGGCAAGAACGTTTCGTCCGGAATTACGTCCATCAAGGCGACAAGCGGCAGTTCGCTGACTAAGGACGGCGATGGAACGTTGACGCTGGCGAAACTTCCGGGTGCGGATTCCGTTATGGTCGCAAGGGGCACCCTCGCGCTTTCGGCTGATGCCGACAACACGCCCTCCGTCGCACTCGCGCATCGCTGGAGCTTCAACGGAAATGGGCACGATTCGTCCGGCGGCGCACCTGCGGAACTCGTGGGCAGCGCCGTGTACACCAACGACAACACGGCCGTGTATTTTCCAGGAGGCGATCAGGGTACCAGTTACGTCAATCTGGGCAAGGGAATCCTCGTGGGCGACAACGTGACGCTTGAATTCTGGGCAAAGCGCGTATCCGTGAAGAAGTGGGGGCGCGTGTTCGAGTGCGGCACCGATCAAAACAACTATACACTGGTGTCCTGGGTGCGCAGCGAAAATGGCGGGCAAAGCAAGCTGGCCGTCCGGTATGGATCGACCGAGAAGCCCGATCTCGATCAGATGGCTTTCACGAATGGAGAGATGGTCCATCTCGCGGTGCGCTACGCGAAGAACGCAGACGGATCGACGACCATCACATGGGTCAGGCGTTCGGTGGACGGCACGGGCACCATCGTGAAGACAAGCGACTTTACGCCAACAGGACTTGACGAGGACTGGTCTCTTGACAAGGTGGCAATTGGCGACTTCTTCCTTGGCCACACCTCCATCTGGCCTGGCGACAACGATGCAAATGCGCTCTATGACGAAGTGCGCGTCTGGCACGGCGCTCTTTCAGACGATGCGCTTACGCTCAGTGCGCAGAAGGGACCTGACGCGACGGCGGAAAACATTGCCGCCATTGTCGCCAAGAACGACGAGACGGCGACCGTGGAGCGCACGCTCGAAATCGCGCCTGGCGCGACGCTGGCTATCGGGGATGGCAATACGCTGACGCAGCCGGTGCTGGATGCCGGCGG